>JBKPRV010000390.1:0-3640 GCA_046734715.1 Actinomycetota bacterium
GGCTTGCGCAGCCGCAGCCGGGCGGGCAGGACCCGGGTCGTGTTGACCACCAGCACGTCGCCCCGGCGCACGAACTCGGCCAGGTCGGCCACCGTGCGGTGCGCCGGCCGCCCGCCCGCCATGGGCGCATCCACCAGCAGCCGGGCCGCGTCGCGGGGCTCGGCCGGCCGCTGCGCGATGGCGCGCTCGGGCAGGTGGTAGTCGAAGTCGGCGAGGTCCATGGGCTGGTCAAACCTACCGGGCGGCACCCCCGTTACACTGCGTGCGGCCATCGGGCGGACAGGGCGGAGCGATTCATGGACGAGCGCGCCAGCGACGGGGAGATCGCGGCCAGCGTGGTGATTCCCGCCCACAACGAGGAGGCGGTGATCGGGCGGCTGCTCACGTCGCTGACCGACGGCCTCGACGGCGCGGTGCTGGACGTGGTGGTGGCGGCCAACGGCTGCACCGACCGCACGGCCCCGCTCGCCCGTGAGCACGGCGCCCGGGTGGTCGAAGTGGCCGAGCCCTCGAAGATCGCCGCCCTGAACGCGGCGGACGAGGTGGCTCGGGCCTTCCCCCGCCTGTACGTGGACGCCGACGTGGTGCTCACCGGCCGGGCCGTGCTGGACGTGGCCCGGGCGCTGGAGGAGGCGGGCGCGCTGGCCGCCGCGCCGCCGGCCCGCCTCGACACGACGGGCCGTCCCCGGACGGTCCGGGCCTTCTACCGCGTCTGGGAGACGGTCCAGGCCGCCAACCACATGCCCGCGGGATCCGGCGTGTACGCCATGAGCGCCGCCGGTCGCGCCCGGTTCGACCGCTTCCCCGACGTGCTGGCCGACGACCTCTTCGCCCGGAACCTCTTCACCCGGACCGAGCGCCGGGCGCCGGCCACCGATGCGGCGGTGGTCGAGGCGCCCCACACCCTGGCGGCGCTGCTGGCCCGGCGCACGCGGGTCTACGCGGGCAACGCCCAACTGGCCGCCGATCCGGAGCTGAGCCGGCTTCCGGGTGGCCGGGAGCCCCGCATCCCGTGGTGGAAGGTGGTGGCCCGCCGCCCGACGCTGGTCCCCGCCGCGAGCGTGTTCGTCGCCGTGAACGGGGTGGCCAAGCTGCGGGCCCGGCGCCTGCGGCGCGACGGTCGTTCGGTGGCGTGGGGCCGGGACGACACCACCCGCACGCCTGCCGGCACCCGGCCGTAAGCGCTACGTCCCCCAGAGGGTGGGGGTGGCGCCCCCGGGGCCGGCCGAGGGCGGCGGCGCGAGGTCCAGGTGGTGCCATGCGGCCGGCAGGGCGACCCGGCCCCGCGGCGTGCGCATGAGCAGGCCCTGCTGGAGGAGGAAGGGCTCGTAGACGTCCTCGACCGTCTCGGTCTGCTCGCCCACGCTGATGGCCAGGGTGGAGAGGCCCACCGGCCCGCCCCCGAACCGCTGGCACAGCGCGGTGAGGATGGCCCGGTCGACCTTGTCCAGGCCGCGGTCGTCCACCCCGAACACGGCGAGGCCCCGCTCGGCGGTGGCCCGGTCGACGGTGCCGTCGCCGGTGACCTCGGCGTAGTCGCGGACCCGGCGCAGCAACCGGTTGGCGATGCGGGGCGTGCCCCGGGCGCGGCGGGCGATCTCGGCGCAGCCCGCAGGGTCGATGCCCACGCCCAGGATGCCGGCGGCCCGGGCGACGATCGCCTCCAGGTCTTCGGGCGTGTAGTAGTCCAGCCGGGCCACCAGCCCGAAGCGGTCCCGCAGCGGGCCGGTGATGGAGCCGGTGCGGGTGGTGGCGCCCACCAGGGTGAAGCGGGGCAGGTCGAGCCGGATCGAGCGGGCGGCCGGGCCCTTGCCCAGCACGATGTCGAGCTGGAAGTCCTCCATGGCCGGGTACAGCACCTCTTCCACCGGGCGGGGCAGGCGGTGGATCTCGTCCACGAACAGCACGTCGCCGTCGTCGAGCTGGGTGAGGATGGCGGCCAGGTCGCCGGCCCGCTCCATGGCCGGGCCCGACGTGGTCTGCAGGTGGGCGCCCAGCTCGTGGGCGATGATCCCGGCCAGCGTGGTCTTGCCCAGGCCGGGCGGCCCGGAGAACAGCAGGTGGTCCGGGGCCTGGCCCCGGCGACGGGCGGCCTCCAGCACGATGCCGAGATGCGCCTTGAGCTCGGCCTGGCCCACGAAGTCGGCCAGCCGCCGGGGACGCAGCGTGGACTCGGCGACGACGTCATCGGGGCCGTCGGGACCGGTGCCCGGGTCGAGCACCTCCTCGCGGGTCATCGCGCCGCCGCCAGGCGCTGGAGGGCGGTGCGCAGCAGCACCGACGGGTCGCCGTCACCGTCGCCGTCCAGCTCGGCGGTGGCCACGCGGATCTCCTCGGCGGAGTAGCCCAGCCCGGCCAGCGCGTCCCGCACGTCGGCGGTGGGCGTGCGCTGGGCGCCGGCGGGAGCCCCGGCGGCCACGGGCACCGGCCCGCCGTCGTCGAGGTGGAGCCGGGACTTGAGCTCGACCAGGAGGCGGGCTGCGGTCTTCTTCCCCACCCCGGGGACCAGGCACAGCGCCGCCACGTCGTCTTCGGCCAGCACCCGCACCAGCGCCACCGGCGCATGCACCGACAGGATGGCCAGCGCGAGCGCGGGCCCCACCCCGTGCGCCCCCAGCAGGGCCTCGAACGTGACCCGCTCGTCGCGGGTGGGGAACCCGTAGAGCACCTCGGCGTCCTCGCGCACGTGGTGGTGGGTCCACACGAACACCTCGTCGCCCACCTCGCCGACGGACACCGCGGTGGTGGGCGACACCACGACCACGTACCCGACGCCCCCCACCTCGACCAGGACCTCGCCCGCCCCCCGATGCAGCAACCGCCCCCGCAGCGACCCGATCACGGCGTCACTCCCGTGCCGGTGAGCCGGGTGCGGAGGGGGGCGTGGGCGAGGTGGCAGAGGGCCAGGGCGACGGCGTCGGCGGCGTCGACCGGACGGAGGGGGGTGGCGATGCCGAGCAGGGCCTGGACCATGCGCTCGATCTGGTCCTTGCCCGCGCCGCCGAAGCCGGCCACTGCCTGCTTGACCTGGTTGGGCGAGTACTCGACCACCTCGCAGCCCGCGGCCACCGCTTCGGCCATGGCCACGCCCGCCGCTTGCGCCACGGGGATGGCGGTGCGGGCGTTGACCTGGAACAGGACCCGCTCGACCGCCACCACCTCGGGCCGGTGCTCGGCCAGCAGGTCCCGCAGGTCGGACTGCAGCGCCGCCAGGCGGTGGGGCACGCCCAGCGCCGGGTCGGTGCGCAGCACGCCGGCGGCCACGGCGCGGGGCCGGCGCCCGGCGCGCTCCACGACGCCGTAGCCGCAGCGCGACAGACCCGGGTCGATGCCGAGCACGAACATGGGTTCGGACCCTAGCCGGTCCTTCCCGCCCCGGGGTGGACCCCCGGACCACCCGGCCTCGAGGCCTAGCGGGCGGCTGCCACGGCCGCCACCACCTCGTCGGTGGGGCGGAACGAGAGGCCGGCCACCGCCCGGTGGACGTAGCGCACGATGCCGGATGCGTCGACGACGACGATCGAGCGCCGGTAGAAGCCCACCGGGCCCAGGATCCCGTACTGCTTGCCCACCTGCTTGTCCTCGTCCGACAGCAGCGGGAAGGCGAAGCCGCCCTGCTTGTCCGAGAAGCCGTCGTGGC
>JBKPRV010000391.1:0-9086 GCA_046734715.1 Actinomycetota bacterium
GGCGAGCGCTCCGCTCCGGCTCCGGGTGCGCTCCCGCGGCGCGTCCGAGCCGGCGGCGAAGGCTCCGCCCACGCCCAAGGGCCCCCACCCCCGACTGTGGCGCGACGCCTACGTGGCCATGGTCGCTGCCGCCTGGACCGGGGACGACCGGTGGCTGGCCGTCGCCCCCGGCAGCCCAGCCGATGTGCGCGACGCCCGCTCGCCCCGCGCCACCGCGTTCCCCGACACGCGGGGCTCGCGGCCCTTCGCTGACGACCTGTCGCACATCGCCCACCTGGAGGCCCAGCGCTACGCCGGGCACCGGTACCTGGTGCTGCCCGAGGGGTCCCGCCCGTGGCTCCGCCGGCAGGCCGAGCTGCGCGACCACGTCGTGCGGAACCACCGCACGGTCGCCGACCAGCCCGGCGCCGGGGCGGTGTTCGACCTGCGCGGCCGGCCGGACGGGACGGTGCGGTCGCTGCGGGCCGCGATCGACGAGCTGGCCGCCGGCACCGCCGAGCCCCCGTCGGTGCTCGACTGCACCGGGCTGGACCTGCGGCTCGAACTGCCCGACCTCGCGGTGTTCACGCCACCGCCCGGCGATCGCCTCCACTACCTCGACCGCAGCGTGGACGTGGTGGTGGTCGAGGTGGGCGGGCGGTCCCCCGGCGGCCGGGCCGGTGCCGCCCGCGTGGCGGACCGGGGGGTCGTCGTCGTGGCGCCGGGCGGCACGGGTGCTGTGGTCCGCTCGGTCGAGCGGGTGACGGCCGCCGCCGAACCGGCGCGACCGCGGGTGCTGGTGTGGGCCAGCCCGGCCGCGGACGCCCGCTGGGAGCCGGCGATGGCGGAGCGCGTCGAGCAGGCCGGTGCCGACCTGCTGGTCGCTGCGGTCGGGCTCGACGCGTTGGCGAAGGTCGACGGCCACGACGTGATCCTGGCCCTGGAGCCGCACGTGCTCCCGCTGCCCGGCACCATCCGGGCCGCGGCCGCCGCGGCCGCCGAGGATCCCGCCTCAGCGGTGGCGGGGAAGGTCCTGCGCTCCGACGGCCTCCTCGAGGCGGCGGGCGGGTCGGTGTTCTTCGACCGGTCGGTCGCGCTCATCGCCGGCGCGTCGTCACAGGTGCGGGCGCCGTGGCACGACTACGTGCGCCCTGTGTGCTGGGCGCCGGGGCTGGTGGCGGCCGCCGCCCCACTGTGGGCCGCGGTGCCTGGTCCCGGCGGGAGCGAGGGCCGCGCCTACCTGCGCGAGTGGTGCGCCGCCGTGTGGCAGCAGGGCGGCGCCGTCGTCTACCACCCCGACGTGGCGGCCGTGCGCGTCGACGGCAACGGCGGCGAGCCGTCCATCCCGCTCGAGTCCTCGGCGTGGCAGCGGGTGCTCGACCTGCGTCCGGCCCGACCGGCCGAGCTCGGCGACGGCGCCTGGCGCCACCTCCTGGCCCATGAGGACGTGGAGGCCTGCCGGGGATGAGGCGGCACGCACTGGTCACGCACATCCGGATGCCCACCGTCGACCGCGACGCCGGGTCGCTGTTCGTCGACTACACCATCCGGTTCCTGCTCGACGCCGGCTGGCGGGTGACGTTCCTCGCCGGCCAGGAGCCCGAGGCGGTCGAGCGGCGCCATGCCGACCGGCTGCGCCGCCTCGGGGTAGCCAGCTACGCCGGCTACGACTGGGCGGAGCGGATCCTGCGCTCGGGCGACATCGACCTCGCGCTGATCTCGTACTGGGAGCCGGCCTCGCGGCTGATCCCGGTCGTCCGGCAGCACTCCCCTGCAACCCGGGTCCTCCTGAACGTCCACGACCTCAACTTCCTGCGCGACGCCCGCCGCTCCTACTCACGGCGCGATGCGCTCGACGGCGCGTACGGCGGCGCCGTCGCCCGGGAGCTGAACACCTACGCCCAGGCCGACGCGCTGATGACCGTGTCGGACAAGGAGCGCGACCTGCTCGACGATTTCGTGGGCCGGCGAGCGTACACCCTGCCGCTCGTGGAGGACGTGGCCCGGTCGCCCCACCCGGTCGACGCCCGGCGGGGGATGATGTTCGTCGGCAACTTCCGCCACCTCCCCAACCGGGAGGCGGTCGAGCACCTGTGCAACGACGTGCTGCCGCTGGTGGACCGCTCGCTGCTGGAGCGCCACCCGCTCACCGTGCTCGGCAACTGGCTCGACCAGATCCGGCTGGACGTCGATCCGGGCAACCCCGCCGTCAACCTGGTGGGGTGGGTGCCCTCGGTCCGGCCCTACCTGGAGCGCGCTCGGCTCTCCGTCGTCCCCCTCCGCTACGGCGCCGGTGTCAAGGGCAAGGTCATCCAGTCGATGATGGCCTACACGCCGGTCGTCACCACCCCGATCGGGGCCGAGGGCCTCGACCTGGTCCAGGGCGAGACCGCGCTGATCGGATGGGACGCCGCCGACCTGGCGGCGGGCATCACCCGCATGCTCACAGACGATGCCCTGTGGGAGCGCGTGGCCCGCCAGGGTGCCGAGTACGTCGACGCCCGCCACCGGCCCGCCGTCCTGGGGCCGCGCTTCCTCGAGATCGTCGACGCCGTCATGGCCGGTTCGGCCCGGGGTGGCGGCGGGTCGAACGGAGGCCACCAGGCGACACCCGAAAATGTGCTGGTCGAACGGATCCGCACGATCGCGACGCCGGGCGACGTCGTGCTGGTGCCGGTGAACGGCGACCGGGCCGTGCCCGACCTCACGCCGCAGCGGGCGTGGCCATTCCCCCAGGCGCGCGACGGCTCGCCCGGCGCCGATCCCGCGGACGGCGCCGCCGCCGTCACCCATCTGGAGGCCCAGCGGCGGCGGGGTGCCCGGTGGTTCGCGCTGCCGACCTCGGCGTCGAGCTGGCGCGACCGCTACCCGGAGCTGCTGGACCACCTCGAGACGCGCCACCGTCGGCTGCACCGCGACGAGCACCTCGCGCTGTACGAGCTCGATGGCCGCGACGGGGACGGGGTCGTGGCGGCACCGTCCGCCCACGTGCACGTGCTGGGCACGTACGAGGCCGGACGGACCGGCCCCTCGCCCACGCTGCTGGCGGGGCTGGAGGGCGCCGGGGAACTCACGGTCACCCAGGAGTGGCGGTCGAGCGCGGAGCCGCCCTGGTCGATCCCCGCCGACGCACCGGATGCCGACTACGTCGTGCTGGTCGACGACGGGGCCGTGGTGCCGGGGCGGTTCCTACCGGACCTGCTGATCGCCCACGAGGCGCTGCAGGTCGACCGACTGCAGCCCGCCCACCACGGCGGCCCGGCCGTCGGTCCTCCGGTGACCGAGCGGCACCGGGGCGTGGTGGCGCGGGCGGTCGCCGCGGTCACGCCGCTGCCCGTCCTGTCGGTCCGGAAGGGCGCAGCGCCGGCGGGTCCGGTCGCCCTGTCCGACGAGGTGACGATCGGGCTGCGGGCGCCGCTGCCCCGGGCGACGGCGGGCGAGGCCGCGGACGTCCACCGGATCTGGGTCCGCGACGACGGGGGCGGCCTCGCGGCCGTCGACCGGCCGCCGCCGGAGGGCACGCCGCGCATCAGCGTCCTGATCGCCACCCACGACCGGCCCGAGCTGCTGCGGGCGTGCCTGGCCTCGTTCGCCGAGCAGACCCTCGACCCGGCGGACTTCGAGGTGGTGGTGGTCGACGACGGCTCGCGCGACCCCGTGCTGCCCGACGTCGTGGACGAGCTCGCGGGCCGGCTCCGAATCGTCGGGGTCGGGATCCGCCACGCGGGCCGGTCCGCGGCCAAGAACCTGGCCGTCATGCTGGCCCGGGCGCCCGTGGTGCTGTTCTTCGACGACGACGACCGGGCCGCGCCCGACTACCTGGAGCGCCACCTCGCGGGGCACGACGCCCAGCCCGGCGAGGCGGTCGCCGTGCTCGGCCACACCGACTGGGCGCCGGAGCTCGCCCGCAGCCCGGTCATGCACTACATCACCGACGTCGACCGGATGATGTTCGCCTACGAGCGGCTGGGCGACGGGCAGGTGCTCGACTGGCGCGGGTTCTGGGAGGGCCGGGTGTCGTGCAAGCGGTCGCTGCTGCTGCGGCACGGGCTCCACGACCAGCGGCTGGGCTACTCCATCGACGTCGAGCTGGCCTGGCGGCTGCGGAGCACCGGCCTGCGGGTCGTGTACGACGCGTCGGCCGTGAGCCTGATGGCCCGCCCGATCGGCGTCGACGACTTCGGGGCGCGGTCGGAGGCGAAGGGCCGGGCCCACGCCACGGTGGCGGCCCTCCACCCCGGCTCCGACATCGCGTCGCGCCTCGTCCCCGCCGGCAGCGCCGAACTGTGGCGGACCAAGGGCCAGGCGGTCGAGCCGCTCCGGCGGCGGATCGCCGCGCTGGAGGCGGCGGCCGAGGACGGGGCGGCCCGGGACGAGCTCCACGCCGCGTATCGCGAGCTGTTCCTCCTCCTGCACGCCAAGGGGGTCGCCGCCGTCGCCGAGCCGGACGAGCAGGCGGGCACCGACCTGCCCGGCTCGGGCGCCCTACCCCCCACGCCCGCGCCAAGCGGCGGTCCCGGCCCCGAGCTCGTCCACGACGGATCGCCCGAGTCGGCCGGCCGGCCGCCACAGCTGAGCGTCGTCATCCCGGTGTGGAGCCGCACGCCGGAGTTGGCGGACATGGCCCGCCGGACCATCGAGCGGGTGTGGGAGGTGTCCCGGGTCCCGACCGAGCTGGTGGTGGTCGACAACGGCTCGCCGGTCGAGGTCCCGCTCGCCGCCCGGGTCCACCGCTACCCCGAGAACCGGGGGGTGTCGGTGGGATGGAACACGGGGATCGGCCTGTCGACGGCCCCGGTCATCGCCGTCCTGAACAGCGACTGCGTAGTCGAACCCGGCTGGGACGAGGCGCTGGTGGCTGCCGCGTCCGACGGCCGGCGCATCGCGTTCCCGTTCACGGACCACTGCGACGGCCAGGGCTTCACCCGACCCGACCAGGCCGGGACGGCGGGCTGGTGCTTCGCCCTGACCAGGGAGCTGTACGAGGAGATCGGGCCGTTCGACGAGTGGTTCAGCCCGGCCTTCTGCGAGGACACCGACTACTGGCACCGCGCCTGGAAGCTCGGCGTCGAGCTGTCGCCGGTCCCGGCGGCGCGCGTCGTGCACGCCCGCCGCACGAGCCAGGAGTCCGGGTCCGACCGGCTGCTGCGGGCGCACCGCTACAAGTACGGCTGGAAGCACGGCGTCGACCCCGACCGCGCCCCGCCTTACTACAACCGCGAGATCGTCGACTACGAGCCCAAGCCGAAGTGGATGCGGGTGCGGCCCGGGCCGGACCGGCCGCGGGTCTTCTGCATCGGCCTCAACAAGACGGGCACCTCGTCCTTCCACGCCGCGATGGAGATCCTCGGCCTCACGAGCCTGCACTGGGGTGGGCCAGCCGTCAACGCCGCCGTGCGGGCTGCGCTGGACGAGGGTCGTCCCCTGCTGTCGGGCCTCGATCCCGCGTTCGATGCCTTCTCCGACATCGGACTGCTGAGCACCCATTTCGATGAGCTCGACGAGCAGTACCCGGGGAGCCGGTTCGTCCTCACCGTGCGACCGGCCGACGAGTGGATCGACAGCCGCCGGCGCCACGTCGAGCGCAATGTCGCGCGCCGCGCCGCGGGGGAGTACGACGGAGACTTCCTCGTGGCGGACGAGCGCCTCTGGCGCGAGCAGTGGGAGCGCCAAGTCGGGCGCGCCCGGCGCTACTTCGAGGGCCGTCCTGACTTCCTCGAGATCGACTTCACCGCGGGCCACGGCTGGCGCCCCCTGTGCGCCCTTCTCGACGTCCCCGAGCCGGCCGCGCCCTTCCCGTGGGCAAACCGTGATCTCGCCGTGGGCTGATCGCATGGCCGAGTATCGGGCATCGGATCCATGACGTCCCTCGACAGCCTCACGGTGGTCGTCGCAGTTGCCGTGGCGTGCGCCGTGGCACTCCTGGGTTGGCTGCTCGACTGTCGGGAGAGGCGACAAGGCCGGCCGGAATTCCACCGATCCAAGCGGCGGCGCCAGACGATAAGGGTCTCGATAGCCGTCTGCGCTGCCGTCGCCGCGGTCATAGCGCCCGAGCTCGCAGTGCTGTGGGTGCTGGTCGCGCTCAACTTCGTTCTCGGTAGCTCCGAGAGCGTTCCATTCTCCACGTACGCGATGTTCTCGGTGCCCGACAGCACCGCATGGACACTGCGCTTCGAGGATCGCGACGGCCGCCTCGTTCCCATAGGCAGGCTGGGGCTCGCACCTCACACCATGCGGAAGCGCTTCACGACCGAGCTGCGCGCTGCCCAACGTCAGGGCATCAGGGACGTCGACACGGCACGACGGAGAGCCGCCGCACCACTCGTCGCACTCGTGGAACAGCACCGCCCCACGGCGGGCCCGCTGGCCACCAGTCCCATAGCCATCGTGCTGGTCGAGTACTCCATGGCGTCCGAGGGACTCGTCACCGTCAAGACACCCCTCGTGGAGGCCGTGCCGCGATGACGTTGGCGATCCCGGACTGGTCGGCCACCGAGCTCCAGGTCATGCGCATCGGACTCGGCTTCGTCGTGATCAAGACGTTCAGCCGGATGCTGATCCTTCGACCGGTCCACAATCTGCGCCATCCTGTGGGCCTCGCGCGCGTCGTCGACCTGCGACTGTTGGCTTCCCGCACGGTGGTCAAAGCCTTGCAATACGGGGCCTACCTCGCGGCGCTCTGCTACGCGGCAGATCGCCTCGTCCCCTTCGCCTTGGGTTACCTCTCGGTCGCCCTGATACTGGAGATAACCTATCGATCGTCCGACGGTTCAGTCGATCACGGCGATCACTTGCTGGCAGTGGTTCTCATTGCGCAATTCGCGGCCACTGTCGTTTGGAATGCGGCCGACCGATGGAGTTGGAACCTCGATGTCCTCGCCGCGAACTCTCAGCAGGCGACAGCCGTATGGTGGAGCATACAAGCCATCGCCGCCGTCTACTTCACGTCCGGCATGTCGAAGCTCATCAACACCGGCGGTCGCTGGATCGGGCGTTCGACTGGGCTGTTGCTAGCCGGCTTTGGGCGCCTCGAAACGCAACGTATGACACCCAAGGGCAGTGCGGCCAACGGCCGGGAACCCGCCGGTATCAGGAATGCAGAAATAGTGCTGTCCGCGTTGTCGAGTCGGCCGGTCCTGGTGCAGTGCGTTTTCGCCGCCGGTCTGCTCATCGAGCTCGCTTCCCCCATCGGATTACTGGGTGAAACCGTGTTGATGGCTGCCGGCCTGAGTTTGATCGCACTGCATGTAGGCAACCAGGTTATGCTGCGGCTGCCTTTTCCTGAGTACCAACTGCTGATCCTCATCTATTTCGTGAACCTTCCTCGACTCTTCTGGTGACACTGGTCTAGGCTGGCCACACGCCGTGCAAGCGTGGGGAGCACGAGCCGGTGAGACGACTGGGGTGATCGGGGGTCGACATGGTGCGTGTGCTGCAGCGGCTGCGGTCGTCGACACGTCGCAGGCGCCTGCCGGGTGTCGCGGACACCCGTGGCGACGCCGACCGGATGCTTGCAGAGATTCACGAGCTGACCGACCGGAACAGACTCCAGCGCGATCGGGCGATCGAGCGCCAACTGGTGGAACTGCGTCACCAGGCGTTCCGGCAGATCACCGCCTCACACTCGCGACCCGATCCGGTGGATGGCGTCGAGGATCTGTTCCCGGGCGAGCTCATCCCAGAGATCTCGCGGGACGACCTCACGGTCGAGACCCTCCGGAGCGGCATCGGCCGACACGGCTCCTTGCTCGTCCGGGGCCTGGTCTCCAGCGAGCAGGTCGAGTTGCTCAAGGCCGACATCGACAAGGCCTTCGATGCGTTCGATGCCCACGCGTCCGCAACGCGCATCGACGATCTCGTCGGGTGGTATCAGCCGTTCGCGCATCGCATGATCACCGACGAGGACCGGACGCGGAAGCGCTCGCGGGGCAACATCCTCGCCTTCGAGTCCCCACCCACATTGTTCGACATCATCGAGACCATGAACGACTCCGGAGTCGGCGAGCTCGCGCGCCGCCACCTGGGCGAACGACCGGCAGTTCTGGCACGGAAGGTGACGCTGCGTCGCATACCCCACAACTTCGGCGGTGGGTGGCATCAGGACGGCGCGTTCATGGGGCGTGACATCCACTCACTCAACGTGTGGTTGTCCCTGTCTCACTGTGGGGACGACGCGCCGGGCCTGGACGTCGTCGGGAGTCGCATGGACGAGCTGCTGCCGACCGGCGACGGGGCCTACGCCGCCTGGGGCATCAAGCCGGAAGACGCCGAGCTGACGGGCGAAGGTGCGATCGTCCGTCCGCTGTTCGAGGCGGGCGACGCGCTCCTGTTCGACCACATGTGCCTGCACCGCACGGGCACGGACGCGGGTATGACGAAGGGCCGCTACGCGATTGAGACGTGGTTCATGGCCCCGTCGACGTACGGCCAGATGTCGGCGAAGGTCAAGAATGGGTATTCGCCAAGGGATCAGGTACCCCTCGTCTTCTGATCCCTCGACCCGCGGCGCCACAGCCGTGAGCCCAGCTCGGGAACACCGCGAAGAGGGGGGACACCGTCACCCCGCCCCATCACCGAGTGGCGCAGGGACGTCGGCTAGCTCCGCCCGCTCCGCACTGCGGACGAGAGGGGCCAACTCGTCGCTCATCGCCAACACCCGCTTGTCGATCGTGCGGCCGTTGGGCAGCGTCTCGGTGACCATGCGGGGGAACACCAGGTTGGGCCGGTTGGCCTGGGCCGCTCGCTCGTTGATGTCGCGGACGAGCCCGGCCATCTCCCGCGGGCGGAGCTGCAGCAGGGCGGCGGCCTCGGCCTCGGAGATCTCCTTGCCGCTGGCGATCGCCCGGGCCACGTACGCAAGCAGCGATCGCCCCTCCTCCTCGATGTCGTGGAAGAGCGTCGAGACGGACTCCTCGTCCCACGGCTCCAGCGACGCCTTGGCCACCTCGCGCAGGATGAACTGCATGACGTCCTGCACGTGCTCCTCGGGCACCGGCACCATCACGTACGGCATCTAGTAGGCCCCCTGCACTTCCCCTGCTCGAACCAACGTAGCGAGAGTAGACGAACCGGTTCAGCCAAGTCTCATGCAAGGCGGGGCGTCGCGC
>JBKPRV010000392.1:0-3944 GCA_046734715.1 Actinomycetota bacterium
GGCCGAGGCGCCCTACGCCGACCTGGTCCACGACGTGTACCCCGTCGACTTCATCGAGGGCATCGAGACGCTGGTGAAGCGGTCGCTGACGGGCGAGGACGTGCCCATCGACCAGCTGGCCGGGCCGCTGACAGTCCCCGACTGGGGCGGCCTCGCCCGCTACCGCGAGGCGATGTCGGCCAAGCTCACCGACGTGGCCCACGGCATTCAGGCCGACGCCCGCCGCCGCGAGCAGCTGTTCCCGGCCCTGGCCGCCCTGACGCTGACGGCCACGCTGGTGCTCACCTGGCTGGTCTCGCGCTCGATCACCCGACCGCTGCGCTCGCTGACCTCGCAGGCCAAGGCGATGGCCCGCGTCCGGCTCCCCGCCGCGGTGCGGGAGGTGCTCGAGACCCCGCTGGGCGAGGACGTGGCCGTGCCCTGGGTGAACCCGGTGGCGGTCAGGACCCGGGACGAGGTTCTCGACGTGTCCGAGGCGCTCAACACCGTGCAGGACACCGCCCTGGAGCTGGCGGTGGAGCAAGCGGTGCTGCGCCGCAACATGGCCGACAGCTTCGTCAACCTGGGCCGGCGCAACCAGAACCTGCTGGCCCGCCAGCTCGACCTCATCACCCACCTCGAGAACGTCGAGCCCAGCTCCGACGCCCTGGCCAACCTGTTCCGGCTCGACCACCTGGCCACCCGCATGCGCCGCAACGCGGAGTCGCTGCTGGTGCTGGCGGGCGTCGACCCGCCCCGGCAGTGGGCCCAGCCCGTCAGCGTCAACGACGTGGTGCGGGCCGCGCTGGGGGAGGTCGAGGACTACCAGCGGGTCGCCGTGCGCGGTGTCCAGCCCGCCACCGTCGTCGGCTCGGTGGCGACCGACCTGGCCCACCTGCTGGCCGAGCTGATCGAGAACGCGCTGGTGTTCTCGCCGGAGGACAGGGCGGTCGAAGTGCGGGGCCGCCCCGAGCCCGACGGCCGCTACACCCTGGCCGTCGTCGACCGCGGCGTGGGCATGTCCGCCGAGGCCATGGACGCCTCGAACCGGCGGCTGGCCGGGCAGGAGAGCTTCACCGTGGCCCCGTCCAAGTACCTCGGGCACTACGTGGCCGGGAACCTGGCCGCCCGCCACGCGATCGCGGTGCGGCTCGACCCCAGCCACGGCCGGGGGATCACCGCGGCGGTGGTCCTACCCGCCGGCCTGCTCCAGACGGGCGCGCCTCGCTTCGCCGTCCCCGCGCCCGCAGCCGGGCCGCCCGCGCCGGCCTGGTCCGACCCCGCGCCCGTGGGCGCGGGCGCGGTGGGGCCCCGGTACCGATGAGTTCCCCGCCTACCGTTCGTCGTGGTGACGATGAAACGTGCGGTCGAGCTGTTCGCCCTGGAGGAAGGAACGTCGTGGTCGCCCCTCGTCTCGCGGACGTGGCACGCCTGGACCCCGACCGATGGCTGGTTCATCTCGGTGGCCGCCAGCCACTGGGAGATGGTCGTCACCCGGCAACAGGGCATGGCCCGGCTCACCGTGCGCGGGCCGGAGACCAAGGCAACGGCCGTGCCGATCCCGCGGGACGCCGAGTTCTTCGGCATCCAGTTCAGCGCGGGCACGTTCATGCCCGGTCTGCCGCCGTCCCGGCTGGTGGACCTGGCGGTCATCCTGCCGCCGGTCACCGAGCGGTCGTTCTGGCTCGGCGGATCCGCGTGGGACTACCCGAGCCCGGACCGCGCCGACGGCTTCGTCGACCGGCTGGTGCGCGCAGGCGTGCTGGAGCACGACGCGGTGGCGGCCGAGGCCGTGCACCATGACGTCGCCGGCTTCTCGGCCCGCTCGCTGGAACGCCGGGTGGCGCGGGCGACGGGGCTGAGCCGGGGGGCCGTGCGGCGCATCCGCCGGGCCGAGCGGGCGGTCGACCTGCTGTCCCGGGGCGTGGCACCGTCCGAGGTGGCGCGCCGGGCGGGGTACGCCGACCAGCCCCACCTGACCCGCTCACTCCGGCGCTTCGCGGGCCAGACCCCGGGGCAGATAGTTGTCGCCGGCGTTCAAGACGGGGGCACGGAGCGGCAGTAGACCCACACCCGATGCGCCAGCTGATCAACTCCACCTTCATCACGCTCGACGGCGTGATCGAGAACCCTCACCTGTGGCCGCCGCTCAAGGCCGGGACTTCCGGCGAAGGCGACCGGATCCAGACCGACCTGCTGGAGGCCTGCGACATCGTCCTCATGGGCCGCCGCACATACGACAGCTTCGCCCCGGCGTGGTCGGCCCGCAGCGGCGACCCCTACTCCGACCGCATCAACACGATGCGCAAGGTCGTGGTGTCCCGCTCGCTCACCGACCCGGAGTGGGCGAACACCGAGGTGATCGCGGGTGACGTCGCCGCCCGGGTGCGCGAGCTCAAGGGCGAGAACGGCGGCGACATCGTGCAGTACGGCTTCGGTGACGTGTCGCGCCTGCTGCTCGACCACGACCTGTTCGACCAGCTCCAGTGGTGGATCCATCCGCAGCTGGTCGGCCATGGTGACGCCGCCGACCTGGTGTCCCGCGCCGGTACCGCCGCGGCGTTCGAGCTGGTCGACTCGCAGGACCTCAGCAACGGGATCATCCTCGCGACCTACCGGCCCTGAGGCCTGCATACCCGCCTCCCGAGGGGGGTAGGCCTGAGCGATGTACCAACGGTGGAGCGCGCTCGACCGGTTGCGAGGGATAGCCCTGGTCGGGATGCTCATCCACCACCTCACCGAGTGGATGGCGGGGAACGCCCGGGCGGACCTACCCGGCTGGCGGTCCTTCGCTCTCACCGACGTGGCCGCGGTGGCCTTCTTCGTGGCCGCGGGCGCCTCGCTGGCGCTGTTCGTCTCGAGCCGCCGGTCTCGGGGCCTCTCCCGGGGGCGGGTGGTGGCCCAGGTGCTGCGGCGCTATGGCCTGCTGGTGCCCATCGGGCTGGCGCTCGACTGGGTGTTCTGGCGCCACCCGGCCATGTTCGGCGTGCTCGAGGCCCTCGGTGTCGCGGTCGTGGCGGCCGCGGCTGTAGCGGTCGTCATCCCGGATCGACTGCTGCCCGCGGCCGCCGCCGTCGCCGTGGCCGGCGGCATGGTGGCCGAGCGCCTGGCCGGCGGGAACCCGGGCTGGTGGGCGGACGAGCTCCTGGCCGGCAAGTTCCCCGCCGTCACCTACGTGGGCTTCGTGCTGGTGGGCGTCGCCGCCGTGCGCTCCGGCCGCTACACGGACCGGCGCTGGGCCCTGATGGCGGCCACCGCCGGCGTGGCGGCGACCGCGGCCCTGCTGGTGGTAGGCGTCGCCCCCGACCGCTACCCGGGCGACCTGGCCTTCGTGATCCCCGGCCTCGCGGGCACGGCCATCGTCTACGCCCTGGCCCAGACCTCCCTCCTGGGCCCGATCGACGCGGTGGTCCGCCGGGCCGCGGCCCACACGCTCGGGATCTTCGTGGCCCACTACTTCATCTACGGCGGCCTCCGGCAGCTCGGCGTGCTGGGCGACGTGCCCGGGAGCGTGGCGGCGCCGGCGGCGGTGGCGATCGCCGCGGCGTTGTGCCTGGTGGCACCGAAGGTTCCCCAGCCTCCCTGGTCAGCGCGGACCGGCCGCCGCCGGCCCCGACCCGTCCCGAGCGGCGCGGCCGGCGGGGGAGCGGTGGAGCGCGGCGATCAGCCCGGTGGCATCGTCGGCCGCGACCCGCAGCTCGCGGACGCGCGGCTGTAGCGCCGGACCGGGGCCCTCACGCCCCCCGGCCGGGACCGCCCCGGCGCTCGTAGGGCTCGACCAGGACCCGCACCGCCCGGTCCAGCTCGGAGGTCACCTGGTCGAAGTCGATGCGCCCGCTGCTCCAGGCCACCAACGTGGAGTACCAGACGTGGCCCAGCACCGCCAGGATGTCCTCCCGCACGCGGGGGTCGAGGTCGGCGAGGATGCCCGCCGACATGGAGGCGATCTGCGCCTGCACCTGCTC
>JBKPRV010000393.1:0-12990 GCA_046734715.1 Actinomycetota bacterium
ACGCGTGGCAGGAGAAAAGGCGGGAGGGACCACCGGCCGCGACGCGACCACGGTGCGCCCGCCGGGCCGGGTCGCCAGGTAGCCCTCCACCGCCAGCTGGGCGTAGGCGTCGACCACCGTGCCCCGGGCCACGCCCAGGTCGGCGGCCAGCGCCCGGCTGGACGGCAGCGCCGAGCCGGGAGCCACGCGGCCGTCCCGGATGGCCGTCCGGACCGCCTGCTCGATGCCCTGGCGGCGGCCGGAGGACAGGTCGAGGTCGAGGAAGAGGTCCACCACTGGTCCAGTCAACCCGGGCCGAACTGGACCAGGCAACTGGGCCAGTTGGATCGTAGCTTCAGGGCCATGACGGCAACGGAGACGGCGACGGAGACGACGGCGCGGCCCACCATGAAGGCCCGCCTCGACCTGGTCACCCCCTGGCGCGACGGCTACGACGCCATGCTGGCGTTCGACCGGACGGTGGGCGAGTGCCGCCTGGAGGAGAGCCTCCGCAACCTGATCAAGCAGCGGGCGTCCCAGATCAACGGCTGCGCGTACTGCCTCGACATGCACGCCAAGGACGCCCGCGCCGCGGGCGACTCCCAGCAGCGCTACGACGTCCTCCAGGCCTGGCGGGAGGTCAACCTGTTCAGCGAGCGCGAGCGGGCCGCCCTGGCGCTCACCGAAGCGATCACGCTGGTCGCCGACGGCCACGTGCCCGACGAGGTGGTCGACGGCGCCCGCCGGCACTTCGACGACCGTGAGCTGGCCGAGCTCGTGTTCACGATCGTGGTCATCAACGCCTGGAACCGGATCGCCATCACCGCCCGCATGCCCCTGCCCCCCGCCTAGGGTCGGGGCCCGACAGGGCCCAACTGACCAAGGGGGACACGATGGCGCACGAGGTACGGGGGGTGATCGCCCGGGGCAAGGGCGAGCCGGTGGAGATCGAGACGATCGTCGTGCCCGACCCCGGCCCCGGCGAGGCGCTGGTCACGGTGCAGGCCTGCGGCGTGTGCCACACCGACCTCCACTACCGGGAGGGCGGCATCAACGACGACTTCCCCTTCCTGCTCGGCCACGAGGCCGCGGGCCTGGTCGAGGCGGTGGGCGACGGCGTGACCGAGGTGGCTCCGGGCGACTTCGTGATCCTCAACTGGCGGGCCGTGTGCGGCCAGTGCCGGGCCTGCCGCCGCGGCCGGCCGCACCTGTGCTTCGCCACCCACAACGCGACCCAGAAGATGACGCTGACCGACGGCACCACCCTGTCGCCCGCGCTGGGGATCGGCGCCTTCGCCGAGAAGACGCTGGTGGCCGCGGGCCAGTGCACCCCGGTCGACGCCACCGCCACGCCCGAGGTCGCCGGCCTGCTGGGCTGCGGCGTGATGGCGGGGATCGGCGCGGCGCTCCACACCGGTGGCGTCGGCCCGGGCGACAGCGTGGCCGTGTTCGGCTGCGGCGGGGTGGGCGACGCCGCCATCGCCGCTTCCCGGCTCGCCGGGGCCACCACCATCATCGCCGTGGACCTCGACGAGCGGAAGCTGGAGTGGGCCAAGGGCTTCGGCGCCACCCACACGGTCAACGCCCGGCGCGCCGATCCCATCGAGGCGGTACGCGACGCCACCGGCGGCTTCGGCGCCGACGTGTGCATCGAGGCCGTCGGCCACCCCGGTGTGCTGGAGCAGGCGTTCTTCGCCCGCGACCTGGCCGGCACCGTGGTCCAGGTGGGCGTGCCCACGCCCGACATGCGCTTCCCCGACATCCCCATGATCGAGTTCTTCGGCCGGGGCGGCGCCCTCAAGCCGTCGTGGTACGGCGACTGCCTGCCCTCGCGTGACTTCCCCGCGCTGATCGACCTCCACCTCCAGGGCCGGCTGCCGCTCGACGCCTTCGTGTCCGAGACCATCGGCCTCGACGGCGTGGAGGCGGCCTTCGCCAAGATGGAGCGGGGCGAGGTCCTGCGCAGCGTGGTGGTGCTGTGATGGACGCCCGGCTCGACGGCTGGTCGGCCCTCCTCACCGGCGGCGGCAGCGGCATCGGGCTCGCCTGTGCCATCCGCCTCGCGGCCGACGGCGCGGCGGTGACGCTGGCCGGGCGCTCGCAGGAACGGCTCGCGGCGGGCGTGGGGGCGGTCGAGGCCGCGGTCCCGGGTGCCACGGTGCGCAGCATCCCGACCGACGTGACCGACGAGGCTGCGGTCCAGGCCGCGGTGGAGGCGGCCACCGCGGTGACCGGGCGGCTCGACGGGCTGGTGCTCAGCGCGGGCGGGTCGGAAACCATCGGCCCGGTCACCCAGATCGACACCGAGGGCTGGCGGCGCACGCTCGACCTCAACCTCACCGGCACCATGCTGGGGATCAAGCACGGCGCGCGGGTGATGGCCCGCCAGGGCGCGGGCTCGATCGTGGCCATCTCGTCCATCGCGGGCGCGGTGACCCACCGCTGGTTCAGCGCCTACGGGCCGGCCAAGGCCGGGCTCGACATGCTGGTCCGGGTGGCGGCCGACGAGCTGGGCGCCAGCGGCGTGCGGGTCAACTCGGTGCGGCCGGGCCTGACCCGCACCGACCTGACCACGTTCATGACCGGCCCCGGGCCGGTGCTGGACGACTACCTGTCGTGCATGCCGCTGGGTCGCATCGGCGAGCCGGAGGACGTGGCCGGGCTGGTCCGCTTCCTGCTGGGGCCCGAGGCGTCGTGGATCACGGGCGAGAACATCAGCGTGGACGGCGGCCACACGGTGCGCCGCGGCCCGGACCTGTCCGGCGTGCTGGAGGGACTGTTCGGCGCGGACGGGCTGCGGGGCCTCACTCCCAGTCCGACGCCAGATCCCGCTTGAGCGACTCGGCGAACCCGGTCAGGGCGCCGAGCAGCTCCTCCGACGTCAGGGGCTCACCTGCGTTGCGCACGCCCCACACCACGTCGCCCTCGCTGTCGCGCGACTTCACCAGCATCCAGATCGACAGGGGCTCGTCGCCCTCCATGAGCGGCTCGTCGGACATGGCGGCGACGTGCTCGGCGAGATCGGCGGGCCCCGGGAGGGACTGGTCGGTCGGTGTCATGGAGGGGAATTAGAGCACGATGCCGCGCAGCACCACGTCAACCGCCTCCCGCGCCTGGTCCGTGAGGCTGACATCGCCGCCGGGGAAGCGCTCGGCCAGAGCCGGCAGGCTGACGATCCCGCCGGCGCCGTGGCCCACCAGGAAGTGGAGCACCGCCGGCGAGACGGCCCGCGCCCGGCCCGCCGCGGCCAAGTCACGGAGCACCATGTCGGCGATCTGGTGGGCCGGGCGGATGTAGAGGTCGTACACGTGGTCGAGCCGGCCGCCGGGCCGGGCCGCCTCGTGGTTGATGATGCGGATCATGGCCGGGCGCTGGGCCGTCACCTCGACGTAGCGGACGAGGATGGCCCGCAGCCGGTCGAGCTCGTCTCCCGGCTCCTCCTGGGCGGCCGTGGCCAGCTCGTTCGTCAAGGTGCGGAAGCCGTGCTCGATGGCGGCATACCAGAGCCGCTCCTTGGAGCCGTAGCGCTCGTGGATGAGGTTGTGGCTGACCCCGAGCCGGCGGCACACCTCGCGGACCGAGGTGCCGTCGTAGCCCTGGTCGGCGAAGGCATCCAGGGCCAGGTCGAGGACGTCGGCGTCGGACACGACCGCTGCCACGGCCGCGCAGGCTACTCCAAGCGCGCCAGAACTTGACGGGTGTCAAGTCGGGTTGCACACTCGGCGCCATGGTCTCCCTGCCCAGCCTCGGCGCGCTGCCCGTGGTCGGCGGCGTCCTCCGCCAGCAGCTCATGGCGCCCGTCGTCGCCTCGCTGTCGGTCGACCGCCTGCCCTTCGAGCAGTACACCGATCCGCCGGGCGACCCCGGCCTGTTCGGCCCGGGCAGCGCCACCTGGCGGGTCCACGGCGACCCGTCGATGCTGATCGGCGGGCTGTCCGCGCTGCTGCTGCAGACCCTCCACCCGCTCGCCATGGCCGGGGTGGCCGAGCACTCCAACTACCGCGAGGACCCGCTGGGCCGCCTGTCTCGCACCGGCTCGTTCGTGACCGGGACCACCTACGGATCGACCGAGACGGCCGAGCGGCTCATCAAGCTGGTCAAGGGCATCCACCGCCGGGTGCGGGGCACCGCGCCCGACGGCCGCCCCTACTCCGCCTCCGACCCCGACCTGGTCACCTGGGTGCACGCCACCGAGGTCGCCAACTTCCTGAAGGCCCACCAGCGCTTCAACCCCTTCCCGGTGCGGGGCGACCAGGCCGACCGCTACCTGCACGAGATGGGGGTGATCGCCGAGCGCCTGGGCGCCGAGCGGATCCCCCGCACCCGGGTGGCGCTGCGGGCCTACTTCCGGGACCTGCGGCCCGAGCTGGAGGCGGGCGAGCAGTGCGTCGACGCGGTGCAGTTCCTCACCGCGCCCATGCGCGGCGGCAACCCGATGCTGGCCGGCGCCCACCAGGTGGTGATCCAGGCGGCCGTCGGCCTGCTGCCCGGCTGGGCGCGGGACATGCTCGGCCTCCGGCTGCCGTCGCTGGCGCAGCAGGCGGTGGTCGGGCCCGCAGCGCTGGCGCTCATGGGCGCGCTGCGCCTGACCGGCGAGTCGCCGCCCATCACGCAGGCCCGGGCCCGCTGCGCTCAGGTGCCGGTGTAGTTCGGTTCGCGCTTCTCCAGGAAGGCCCGTGGGCCCTCGCGGGCATCCTTCGAAGCCATGACCTCCATGCCCAGCTCCACCTCGCGGGCGTACGCGTCGGCCTCGGGCAGGGCGTCGGCCGCCACCACCGACGCCCTGATGTTGCGCACCGCCAGCGGGCCGTTGCGGGCGATGCGGTCGGCGATGTCGCGGGCCTTGGCCAGGGCGGCGCCGTCGGGGACCACGTGTCCTACCAGCCCCACGTCGTAGGCCCGCCGGCCGGTGATCGGGTCGCCGGTGATGAGCATCTCCATGGCCACGGTCCACGGGATCTGGCGGGGCAGCCGCACGGTCGAGCCGCCCATGGGGAACAGGCTCCGCTGGACCTCGCTCACCGCGATGCGGGCGCCCTCGGCCGCCACGCGCACGTCGAAGGCCTGGAGGATCTCGATGCCGCCCGCATAGCAGTAGCCCTCCACTGCGGCGATGATCGGCGTCGACGTCCGGTACTCCTTGAGGAAGCCCTTGTAGATGAGGCTGAAGTCCGAGCGGATGCGCTCCTCGAACTCGTCCTCCGCCGGCTCGCCCGCCATCAAGGCCCCCACCAGGCGGTCGAGGTCGGCGCCCGCCGAGAAGTTCCCGCCCGCGCCCGTGAGGATGGCCGCCCGCACCCCGTCGTCGGCGTCGATCATGTCCCACGCGTCGCAGAGCCGGCAGAGCATCTCGCAGTTGAACGCGTTCTTCTTGTCCGGGCGGTTGAGCGTGAGGGTGACGACGGGACCGTCACGCTCCACGAGGACGGCAGGATCTGACATACCGTCAGATTAGACGGTCGAGGTTGGCGGCGACCCCTGTGGGGTCGAGCGCGGCGATGGTGGCCGTCACCTCGTCCGGCCGCTCCAACGGGAGCATGTGCCCCGCGTGGGGCAGCTCGACCAGGCGGGCGCCGGGCGCGTGGTCGACGATGGCCCGGGTGAGGCGGTTGACGATGAGTCGGTCCCGGCGGCCCAGGATCACGACCGCCGGGGTCTGCACCGACCGCAGCGGATGGCGCAGGTCCATCTCCCCGATGGCCACGGCGCAGTCGCGACGGACGTCGGGCGGGGTGGCCACGAACAGGGCGCGGGTGGCCTCGACGTGCGCCTGGGCCGGCCGGCGACCGAACGTGCCACGCACACACAGCCGGCCCACGCGGGGGTGGACCATCAGGCGGTTGAGCAGCTCCCGCCACAGCACCATGCGCCAGAAGCGGTCCCGGCCCGCGCCGGCGAGGCCGTGCGCGGCGGTCGCCACGAGCACCAGGCCCCGCGCCCGCGCCTTCACCAGCTCGGGATGGCGGCACGCGCACGCCATCACGCTCATCCCGCCCATCGAGTGACCGGCGAGCACCACGTCCCGCAGGCCCAGCTGCTCGACCACGTTGGCCAGGTCGTCGCCCAGCCGGTCGACCGAGATCGGATCGGCGCCCACGCTCGACCCTCCGTGGCCCCGCTGGTCGTAGAGCACCACCCGATGGCCGGCGGCCGCCAGCCGGCGGGCCACGGGCGCCCACACCGCGCGGCTGCCGGTCCAGCAGTGGGCCAACACCACCGGCGCGAGGCCGTCGCCGGGCGGTGGGCCGGCGATGGTCACCGACAGGCGGGCGCCATCGTCGGCGGCCACCACGACGTCCGTGCCCGAAGGCAGCTTCAGATCGCCCCCGAAGGGGACCACGGGCCGGCCCTTACTGACAGCCATGCTCAGACGCGCTGGCGAGCGATGCGCTGCTGAGCCCGCACCGGCAGGAGGCGGTGGGCGTACCAGCCCGCCCTGGCCTCGAAGCCCGTCAGCACGACGGCCTTGTTCACCCGGATGGCCATCACCACGTCGCGGGCGACCAGCTCCGGCGAGTGGCCGTGGGCGAACAGCCAGGCCGTGCGCTCGGCCGCGTCCTCGGCATCCACGGCGCCGGCGTTGACGAACCGGGCGGACTCCAGGATGGGCGTGTTGATCACGCCGGGGCACGCGGCCGTGACGCCGACCCCGGACGCCGCCCAGTCGGCCCGCAGGCACTGCGAGAAGGCCAGCACCGCGGCCTTGGTGGTGACGTAGGCGGCTTCGGTCGCCCGGGGCGTGTAGGCCAGGGCCGAGGCGACGTTGACGACTTGCGCCCGCCCCCGGGCGAGGAGGCCGGGCCCGAAGGCGTGGCAGCAGTGGATGATGCCGTCGAGGTTGACGGCGCGGATCCAGCGCCAGTCGTCGATGGTCATGTCGACGAACCGGCCGGTCATGCCCACGCCGGCGTTGTTCACCAGGAGGTCGATCCCGCCGTGGTCGGCCTCGACCCGCCCGGCCAGGTCCAGCACGGCCTCGACGTCGGTGACGTCGCAGGCCAGATCGTGGGCCTCGGGGCCGACCTCGCTGCAGGCCAGCGCGGTCTTCTCGGCCGTCTCGCCGTGCTGGTCCACGGCCAGCACCCGGCTCCCCTTGCGCGCGAGCTCGAGCGCGATGGCGCGGCCGATGCCGCTGCCGGCCCCTGTCACGAGGGCGCGCGCCCCGGACAGGTCGAAATCGCGCCTTCCCATAGCGCGGCCCCCCGTGTTGAGCGTTGTTCAACAATCATTTCACACATTGTTGACTGCACGTCAATAGGATTGTGGGGTGGCGAACTCTCCTCGTACCCGGTTGGACCCCGAAGCGCGCCGGGCCCAGCTCGTGGCGCTGGGGCTGAAGATGCTCAGCACCCGCCCGCTCGACAAGGTCGCGATCGACGACATCGCAGCCGAAGCCGGCATCAGCCGAGGCCTGCTGTTCCACTACTTCCCCACCAAGCGGGACTACCACGTGGCCGTGGCCCGGGCCGCCGCCCAGGAGCTGCTCGACCGCACCGACATGGTGGTGGGCTCGACCCTCGAAGCGAGCCTGCGGGCCAACGTCGAGGCGTTCGTGGACCATCTGACCGAGAACCGTGACGCCTATGTGGCGTTCATCCGCGGCTCGGCCGGCGGAGATCCCGACCTGCTGGCCGTGTACGAGGACACCCGCACGGCCTTCACCGACCGAGTGCTCGTGGGCCTCGGGCTGTCCCATCTCGACGAGCCCCGGCTGCGGCCTGCGGTGCGGGGCTGGGTGGCGTTCACCGAGGAGGTCACGGTCGACTGGCTGTCCCGCGGTCGGAACGGCCTCGACCGCGACGGGCTGGTCGACCTCATCGACGATGCCCTGGTGGCGCTGGTGGCTGTGGCAACTGGCACACCGCCGGATCTCGGCTAGACGTTGACACTGTCTACATCGCCGGTAGACAGTGTCTACATGGAACTCTCCGACACCTCCCGGATCCTGGCCGGCATCCTCGTCCTCAGCCTCGTGACCGTGGAGTCCGGCGGCGCCCTCCTGCTCCGGATCCTCCGCGGCTCACAGCCCGCCACACCCCTCCAGCAGTCGTTCTTCCGAGCCGGGCACGCCCACGCCGGCGTGTACCTGATCCTGGCCCTCGTGGTCCAGGTGCTGGTGGACGCGACCACGCTGACGGGCGCGGCCGAGTGGATCGCCCGCGCATTCGTCCCCATCGCCGCCCTGCTGCTGCCCGGCGGCTTCTTCCTGTCGGTCGCCGGGCGCGGCGTGACCGAGCCCAACCGGCTGTTCGTGCTCATCCCGGTGGGCGCCGTGTTCCTCGGCGTCGGCCTGGCCACGCTGGGCGTGGGTCTGCTGGTGGCGTAACCGACGTTCCGGGGCCGCGGCTCGTAGCCCGTCAGTCGCCGGACTGCTGGCGCCGCTTGCGGGCGTCCAGGGGGACCACGTCGGCCGGCGTATCCGGCGACTGGACCCGGAGCTGCTCCAAGCCGGCGCCCGACAGCCCCGACCACAGGAGCTGGGTCAGGTAGTTGACGAGGTCGTCCTTGGACATCGTGCGGCGCTCGAGCCACCAGGAAGCGCCCGCGAAGGTCATGCCCACGATGGCGAAGGCCCAGGGCTCGGCCGCGCCCGAGTCGGCACCGGCCCGGCGCAGCGCGCCGCCCAGCGTGATGGCGATCGAGTTGGAGATGCCCGACGCCACCCGGGCGGGCGTTCGGCTCGGACGGTACATGGCCGACTGGACGAGGAACCGGTAGAGCTCGGGCTCGTCCTCGATGAAGGTGCAGAAGGCCGAGATGGTCGAGCGCACCACCTCGCGGGGCGAGCGGTGGGCGGACAGCTCGCGCAGGATGGCGCGGTTCATCCGGGCCGCGACCCGCTCGGACAGCGCCGTCACCAACCCGGCCTTGTCGCCGAAGTGGGAGTAGAGGATCGGCTTGGTGATGCCGGCCTCCGCCGCGAGCTCGTCCATCGAGGCGTGCGGACCGATGCGCCGGATGGCCCGCTCGGCCGCGTCGAGCAGCTCGGCCCGGCGCTCGTCCGGATCGCGGCGCGGTCCCCGCGGGCGCCCGGGCCGGTGGGCCGTGCTGGCCGGCGGGTCGGGGCTGGTCATTGCCCTGGAACGCTACTCCGCGCCACCGTCGCCCACGCTCTGGGCGGCGGCCACCAGGTCGATGAGCTCGTCGCCGTAGGCGGCGAGCTTGGCCGGGCCGATGCCGGGGCAGGCAGCCAGCTCGCGGGTGGTGGTGGGCCGGCGCTCGGCGATGCCCATCAGGTGGCGGTCGCTGAGCACGATGAAGGCGGCCACGCCGTCGGCCCGGCTGCGCTCCTTGCGCCAGGCCCGCAGCGTCGCCTCGACCTGCGCCACCTCCGGGCTGGAGGCCACCGGCACCGGACCCTTCGCCCGGGGGCCCGGCCCCCGCCCGGGTGCGGACCGCCCCTCGACCCAGGCGTCGTCGCGGGCTGCGACCGCGGCCATGCGGGCCTCGGCTTCGGCGAGCTGCTCGGGGGTGAGCTCGCGGTCGAGCTCGGCGAGGAACGGGGACGGGCGGGTGGCGTCGGCCAGGACCGTGACCCGACCGATGCCTCGGGTGATGGCCACGTGGAAGACCCGCCGTTCCTCCTCCTGGGCGGCGCGGCCCTGGGCCAGGCGGTGGGGCATGAGCCCGTCGCTGGCCCCGAACACCGCCACCCGCGGCCACTCCCGGCCCTTGACCCGGTGGATGGTCGACAGCACCACGCCCGCCTCGTCGCCGGGCCGGGTGAGCACCGTGCGCAGCCATGGCTCCAGCCCCGCCGGATCGGGATGGAGGTCGGCCACCTGCAGCAGCGCGTCCAGGTCGTCCCGGTGGGACTGGCCCTCGCCGCCGCCCGAGGCGTCGAGCAGGTCCACCGCCCGGCCCAGGCCCACGCCGTCGCGCACGTACTCGAGGATCGCCCGGCTGGTCCCGCCCTCGGCCATGGCCGCCAGGCCGCGCAGGTCGGCCGCCAGGTCGGTCAGCTTGGCCGAGACCTTGACGTCGTCGATGCGCTCGGCCGCCCGCTCGACGTCCTCGATCGACCGGCAGCGGCCCAGCCACTTGTCGATCCAGCGGGGCAGGCCTCGGGAGGGTCGGCGGTGGACCTCCTCCAGGTCCTCGGGCCGGATGCGGTCGGGCTCGGCCGCGATGCGCAGGTAGGCCAGTGCCGCCCGCAGCCCCGTGCGGGTGAGCACGTCGACGTGCAGGATCGACGACACGGGCACACCCGCCTCCACCAGCGCCACGTGCGGGCCGAGGAGCGACGAGCCGACCCGGGTGAGGACGGCCACGTCGGCCGGGGTGAGCTTGGGCTCCTCCAACCAGGCCCGGACCACCGTCACCACCTCGGCCGCTCCGGCCTCGGGCGCGTGGCGGTCGATGGTCAGCAGCCCGTCGCCGCCGGCCGCGCCCTCGGCGGCCCGGATGGTCTTGGGCACCCGCACCCGGTTGTGGCTGAGCAGGCAGCGGGCCGCGTCCACCACCGGCACCGGGCAGCGGTAGTTGACCTCCAGGGCGTGCTCGCCCGCTCCCGGGAAGTACGACCCGAACTCGGTGAGGAAGCGGGGCGAGGCCCCGGCGTGGCCGTAGATCACCTGGTCGTCGTCGCCCACGCCGAACACGTCGAGCGCCGGCGAGGCCAGCAGCCGCACCAGCAGGACGTGGGCGGGCGTGAGGTCCTGGAACTCGTCCACCAACAGGTGCCGGTGGCGGGCCTGCTGAGCACGGCGGAACTCCCCGTCCCGGAGCAACAGCTCGATGGCCAGCAGCACCTGCTCGTCGAAGTCGACGACCCCGCGGCGGGACAGCGCAGCCCGGTAGGCGGGGAACGCCTCGGCCAGGCCCGGCACGTCGCCCCGGTCGTCCTCGACCTCGACCGGGTCGCGCAGGCCCAGCCGCACCGCGGCCAGCGCCTCGATGTACGGGGCCAGCGGGTCGGTGTTCAGCCGGCGCGCGCCGCGGGGAACGAGCGGCTCCAGCAGGCGGCGGACGTCGCGCACCTCCACCACATCGGGGCGGCGCCCCAGGCCCGCGGCCACGATCTCGTACCCGAGGGCGTTGAGCGTGAGGATGCGGCTGCCCACACCCGTGGTGCGGGCCACCATCTCGTCGCGGGCCTTGCGGTTGTAGGCCACGGCCACCACCGAGGCCGGCTCGTAGCCCCGGTCGACCACCAGGTGGCGTAGCCGCTCGGTGAGCACCCGGGTCTTGCCCGAGCCGGCGGGAGCGATGACCCGGGCCGGGCCCGCGCCGTGGGCCACCGCGGCCAGCTGGTCCGGTGCCAGGTCGGACGTGGGCACGCGCTCGGGCGGGACCGCCGCCAGCCGCCCAGCCTCCACCGACTCGGCGTGCACCACGGACGCGCCGTCGACCTCGCCGAGAGCGCCGCGGGGCCCGCCGTCGACCCAGGCGACCGTGCCGTCGGGCAGCACGATGTCGCCGGCAGTCTCGGCCTCGGTCACGACGGCACCGAGGCGGGCGGCCTTGCGGCCCCACCACCACACCGGCTCGCCGTCGCGGGCGTCATACGTGTTCGCCCACACCAGGAAGTGCAGCCGGTCGTGGGCGGGGGTGAAGCCGGGATCGAGCAGCCAGGTGGGGCCGATGTCGTCTTCGCCGTAGGACCGGGGTGCCCGGAACGAAGCGGGGTCGACCGCCAGCTCGACCACCACCGGCGTCCGGGTGGCCCACGCCTCGTGCAGCCGGTCCACCACCGCGGCCGGGTCGCCCAGCGCGGCCTCGTCGACCCGCACGACGTCCGCGCCCGACCAGGCCGGCGGCGCACCCTCACCGGCCGCCACGATGACGCCGCGCCCGAGGGCGCGTGGGCCGGGAACGGTCACGGCTCGCACCCTACCGGCGGGCTGTGACAGCTAAGAGGCCGAGCGGATCGGGCGTGAGCAACAGCCCAAGAGTCCGCGATTTGGTGGCCGGGCCGCAGCTCGTCAGCGAGGACTCCAGGCAACACCGCATCGCAGTACGAGACCACGTGACCCATCCGCGCACTGCTAAGACGACGGGACCGGCGCCGGCTCGATGTCGATGTCGAAGCCCAAGGCCTGCGCGGTGCCGCGGTACTCGTTGATCTCGGACGACTGGTTGCGGACCATTCGCTCCGCCAGGGCCCGGATGTCGTCGTCGTCGACCAGCTGGGTGGCGGCCTGGGCCATGTGGATGCCGCCGCGGTGGTGCTCGGCCATCCTCTCGAGGAACAGCTGATCGAGCTCGGTCCCCCGGGCCTGGCTGATCTCGGCCATCTCCTCGTCGGTCAGCAGTCCCGGCATCTGGTCCACGGGGACCGGCATCTCCATCCACGCCATGGCCTGGTCGGACCGGTCCGACGGGGTGAAGCCCCAGTTCCTCAGCTTCTCGGTCATGACCCCGATCTCGTAGCTCTGGACGGTGAGGACGTCGGTGGCGAAGCTGCGCACGGTCGGGTCCTCGCCGTACTGCTCCACCAGACGGGAGACCTCGAGGGCCTGCCCGTGGTGGGTGATCATGTCCTGGAGGAAGCCGACGTCGGCCGAGTCGGCGCCGGGCGGCCGGTCCCGGGTGACGAACACCCCGATGGCGAACCCGAAGAACGCCAGGGCCGCGCCGAGCACAGCCACCTTGGTCCACGACAGGCCCCCGGGGCCTCCATCCTCGTCGAGGTCGGTCTCGACCTCCTCGTCGACGTCGGCTCCGGCCCCGCCGTCATCGTCAACCTCTGCCGGAGAGGACTCGACGTCCGCGTCCATGGCCCCCATGGTTCAACCCGAGCGCTCGTAACGCCAACCGGCGGGGTCCATCACCAGGCGGTGGCGGGCGCCGGGGGCGTCGAGCTCGCCCGCGGGGTAGCCCGCGTCGGGGTCCCACACCGTGACCAGCACGCCGTCCTGGATCACGACCCGCGTCTTGAACCGCTCGATCTCACCCCCGACGGCGGCCTCGACCGCGGCGGTGGCGCCGCCCGCCCCCGCGCCCGCCTCGGCGAGGCGTTGCAGCGTGACCCAGGTGGGCGGGACCAGCTCGATCTCCCCCGCGCGGTGG
>JBKPRV010000394.1:0-11741 GCA_046734715.1 Actinomycetota bacterium
GCCGGTGACCGCCCGCTACGGGCAGGTGACGTTCATGCCGGGGGTGATGTGGTCGGCGGGATCGTCGCCCTCGGCCTCCATCACACCGGCGATCTCGCACGTCGTGGCCGCGGCCTGCTGGTCGAGGACCGTGAGCTCGCCCAAGTCGTCGCTCGCCGCGCCGACCCCGGTCCCGCCCTCGGTGGCGACCGCCTCGATGTCCGCCAGCACCTCGGCCCGGCGGTCGAAGATGGCCACCAGCTGGTCGTACAGCGGGGCCGAGTCGCCGTCGGCGGCGTCCGCCACGGCCTGCAGGTCGCTGCGGTTGACCTCGATCCACGCGCCGGCGTCGTTGGCCGCGACCGCCAGCCCCGCGGAGTCGTCGCCGGTGCCCTGGCCGGCCACGTGGTCGTGCTTCTCCTGCCAGCCTTCGGCCAGCGAGGCGTAGGAGTCCATGGCGTCGGCCGCATCGCCCTCCCCGCCGGACGAGCCGATGTCGCCCAGAGCGGTGCCCACGCGCCCGATCACCAGCCCCACCGCCAATGCCAGCAGCAAGGCGGCGACCGCCAGTGCCACCAGGATCATCAGGATCGGCGCACTCGGGTGGTCGGGCACGGCCACCGGCGCCACCACCTCCGGCTCGGGCCGGTGGTCATGATCGATCTGGCGGACGCCGCACTCGGGGCAGAAGTTCGCGCCGCCATCGACGATGCGGCCGCACGCCGTGCAGTGCCGGAGCGTCGTCGGGTCCATGGTCATCGCCACGTCCCAGGGATGCCCGCTCGACGCTCCCCTTAGTCACATCCCCACACTCAGGGAGTGACGACCACTACTAGTCGTCGTCGCCGCTCGCGTCACTCGAGTCCTTGTCGTGGCCGATGACGTGGAAGTTCGCGTCCAGATGGACGTCCACCTGGGTGCCGTCGTCCAGCGTGACCTCGACCTCGTAGGCGCCTTCCTCGTCGCCCTTCTCGGTCTCGGTGACCCGCCCCCCGCCGGTCTGCTCCAGGGCTACGGCGCTGGCCTTGTCGAGCTCCGCGCCCGTGATCGGCACGTCGTGCCCGTCGTCGTCGCCGCCCTGCGCCACCGCCACTCCGGCGCCGGTGCACAGGACCGCCGCCACTGCCAGCGTTGCGGCTCCGATCACCTTCGTGCGTCTCTGCATCGTCGTGCCTCCTACGACTCCTTCACCGCCATGGTGCGCCATCCCGGCTGAACCGGCGCTGACACGGTCGCCCACGAGCCGGGCGGCGGAGCCACACTGGACCCGGAAGGAGGGCCGTGAAGCTCCTGCTCGTCGAGGACGACGCCAAGCTCGCCGCGGCGGTGCGGCGCGGGCTGCAGGCCGAGGGCTTTGCCGTGGAGATAGCTCCCGACGGCGACGAGGGCCTGTGGCGGGCCACGGAGGGAGCCTACGACCTGATCGTGCTCGACATCATGCTGCCGGGGCGCAACGGGTTCCGGGTGTGCGCCGACCTGCGGGCCGCGGGCGTGTGGACCCCGATCCTCATGCTCACGGCCAAGGACGGCCACCTCGACGAGGCCGAGGCGCTGGACACGGGGGCCGACGACTTCCTCACCAAGCCCTTCTCCTTCACGGTGCTGGTGGCGCGGGTGCGGGCGCTGCTGCGCCGCTCGGCCGAGCGCACGGTGGCGCCGGCGGCGGTGGGTGACCTGCGCATCGACCCGGCCCGGCGCCGGGCGTGGCGGGCCGGGGACGAGCTCTGCCTCACCACCCGCGAGTTCGACGTGCTGGAGCTGCTGGTCCGGCGCTCCGGCCAGGTGCTGTCCAAGGAGCAGATCCTGGACGGCGTGTGGGACAGCGACTTCACCGGCGATCCCAACATCGTCGAGGTCTACATCCGCCGCCTGCGCCGCAAGATCGATGAGCCGTTCGGCCGCCACTCGATCGAGACCGTGCGGGGGGCCGGCTACCGGATCGGCGCCGATGGGACCTGAGCGCCGGATGGCCCACGTGACCGGCACGGTCCGGTTCCGCATCACCCTGGCGGCGGCGCTCGCGGTGGCGGTGGTGCTCGGCCTCACCGGCGTGTGGCTGGTGGCCCACCAGCGCCAAGTGCTCACGGAGAACCTGGACGACACGCTGGTGATCCAGGCCCGGTCGCTGGCTGCGGCGGTCGAGGACGGGCAGGTGCCGGCCACGCTGTTCCCCGTGGCCGACGACGACGGGATCGCCCAGATCGTGGACGCCGGCGGTGACGTCGTATCGGCCACCCCGTCGGTCGAGGGTCGCCCGCCGCTGGCACCAGCGCCCGAGGGCAACCACCCGGTCGTGCGCACGGTCGACGATGTGAGTGGCGAGGGCCCGTTCCACGTGGCGTCGGTCCGGGGGACCGACGCCGGCGGAGACCCGGTGGTGGTCCACGTGGGTGCCCCGCTCGACGACATCTCCGAGAGCACCGGGGCGCTCACCCGGTCGCTGGTGCTGGCGGTCCCGGCGGTGACGCTGTTGCTGGCCGCGCTGGTGTGGGCGCTGGTAGGCCGGACCCTGCGACCCGTCGAGGCCATCCGCCGCGAGGTCGACGGCATCGGCGCCGCCGGCCTCGATCGGCGGGTCCCGGTGCCGCCGGCGGACGACGAAGTCGGGCGCCTCGCCCACACCATGAACGCCATGCTCGACCGCATCGAGGACGGCACCCGGCGCCAGCAGCGCTTCGTGGCCGACGCCTCTCACGAGCTGCGCAGCCCGCTGGCCCGCATCCGGGCCGAGATCGAGGTCGACCTCGAGCATCCCGAGGGCGCCGATCCCGCGGCCACGAGCCGCAGCGTGCTGGCCGAGACCATCGGCATGCAGCACCTGGTGGACGACCTGCTGGCCCTCGCCCGCAGCGACGCCGGCGCCGCCCCCGCCCGGCGAGCCCCGGTCGACCTGGACGACATCGTCGACCGCCAGGCCCGCCGCCTCCGGGCGGACGGGCGCGTCCAGGTCGACGGCACGGGGATCGGCGCCGCGCGGGTGCTGGGCGACGCCGACCAGCTGGCCCGGGCGGTGGGCAACGTGATCGACAACGCCGTGCGCCATGCCCGCTCGACCGTGGCGTTGAGCGTGACCGCCGCGGGGGACGACGCGGTGGTGGCCGTCAGCGACGACGGGCCGGGCATCCCGCCGGACCGGCGCGCCGAGGTGTTCGAACGCTTCGCCCGGCTCGACGGCGCCCGCGCGCGGGACGGGGGCGGCACCGGGCTCGGCCTGGCCATCGCCCGCGACGTGGTCGTGGCCCACGGCGGCGCGATCGTGGTCGACCCGGATCACCACCCGGGAGCGCGCCTGGTCATCACCCTCCCCCTCGCTCCGGAGTGAGGCGCGGAGTCAGGCCGGCGGCGGGTCCTCGCGCAGCGTGCCCTCCAGCACCGTGACCGCCCGGCCCGAGAGGACGACCCGGTCGCCCTCGACCCGCATGCCGACGATGCCGCCGCGGGCCGAGGCCTGCTCGCCGGTGAACTCCGTGCGGCCGGTGCGGGCCGCCAGCCATGGAGCGATCAGGCAGTGGGCCGACCCGGTCACGGGGTCCTCGGGGATGCCGGCTCCGGGGACGAACACCCGGCAGACGGAGTCGATGCCGTCGCGCTCGCCGGGGGTGGCCGCCACGGTGACGAACCCGCCCAGCGCTCGCACGGCCTCGAGGTCGGGCACCGCCGCTCGCACGTCGGCGGCCGAAGCCAGCTCGGCGAACAGCCAGCCGCCCTCGTTGCCGTACACGCCCGCCACCCGGTCGGGGGCCAGGCCCAGGGCGGGCGCCACGTCCGGCGGGTCGGCGAACGGTTCGACCAGCAAGGCTGGGAAGTCCATCTCGATGGTCCCCTCCCCCGCGGCCCGGCACACGAGCGGACCGCTGCGGGTGTGGAACCGGCGGTCGCCACCGAGCACATGGGCGCTGGCCAGCGTGGCGTGACCGCACAGGTCGACCTCGGTCGTGGGGGTGAACCAGCGCAGGTCGTGGCCGCCATCGGGCCGAGGTACCACGAACGCGGTCTCGGACACGTTGAGCTCGGCCGCCACCGCCTGCATCCAGGCCTCGGTGGTGGCCGCGGCCAGCACGCACACCCCGGCGGGGTTCCCGGCGAAGGGCACGTCGGTGAACGAGTCGACGAGGACGATCGGCTGCGCCATGCCCCGACCCTACGGGGACGACCCTCAGTCCAGATGCGCCAATTCGTTGAACGACCGCAGCGACGGCGCGGGGCCGCTGCAGCCGATGCGGGTGATCGACGCCGGAGCCACCCACATGCGCCAGGTGATCTCGTCGCCCACCCCCAGCGCCCACGCCACCGCGGCCTTGATGGGCGAGACGTGGCTGACCACCACGACGTCGCGCTCCCGGGCCTGGTCCGCCAGGGACTCGGCGCCGGCCCGCACGCGGCGGCCCAGGGCGGCGAGCGACTCGCCTCCCGGCGGGCACCACTCGATGTCGGCCCGCCACGCGGCCCACAGCTCGGCCGGCAGGTCGGCGAAGGGCACGCCGTCCAGCTCGCCGTAGTCGAGCTCGACCCAGCGCTCGTCCACTGCGAGGGGAACACCGCCCGCAGCCGCGGCGATGGCGCCGGCCGTGTCCCGGCAACGGGACAGCGGGCTGGTCACGACCCGGGCGACGTCGAGATCGGCACACGCCCGGCCCAGGGCCTCTGCCTGCCGGATGCCCTCGGCGTCGAGCGGCGGGTCGGCCCGGCCGAGCAGCAGGCCGCCGGCGTTGGCGGCGGTGCGGCCGTGACGGGCCACGACGATCACGGCGTCACCACGTCCCGGTCGAGCTGCCCGGTGCGCAGGAAGCGGGCCCGACGCTCGGGCTCGTCCAGCCGGAAGCGGCGCCAGCACCACCAGAGGGCGGCCGCGCCCAGGGCCTCCAGCACCAGGTCGAACGCGCCGCGGGACAGCTCGGGTAGCCGGGCATCGCTCCAGGCCAGGCCGGCGAACGGCCACCAGAACGCCTGCGTGTCCGTCCAGATGCCGTCCAGCAGCAGGTGGATGAACATCCCGATGGGCACGGCCACCAGGCGGCGCTGGGCCAGGCGCCGCCGCGGGGTCACCAGCATGGCCAGCCCGAGCGCGGCCGCCGCGGCGGTCAGGCTGTGCAGCAACCGGGGCGAGCCGAACGGCAGCTCACCGACCGGCAGCACCGCGCCCAGCATCACCAGCCGGTAGTCGACCGCAGGGCTGCGGAACACCACCCACACGAGGACGAACGCGCCGCCTGCGAACCAGAGGAACACCGCCAGCGGAACCGGTCAGTCGCGCACGAGGAGCCGGCCGCACTCCTCGCAGTGCACGGTCTCGTCGGTCGCCAGCTTGCGGATGCGGTCGATCTCGACCGCGGGGAGCGCCAGGTGGCAGCCCTGGCAGGTGGAGCCGGCCAGCCGGGCGATGGCGACGCCACCGAGGTGGGCGCGGAGGCGGTCGTACTCGGGCCACAGGTCCGCCGGCACGCCCTCCGCCGCTTCCGCCCGCTGGGCCCGGACCGATGCCAGCTCGGTCTCGATCTCGGCCTCGGACTCTGCCAGCGCGGCGGTGATGCGCATCGCGTCGCCGTCGAGCCGATCGCGCTCGGCCGTGAGCTCGGCGCGCTGGGCGTCCACCGGCTCAGTGAGCTCCATGATCTCCAGCTCGTCGTCCTCGATCTGGCCGATGCGCCGGCGGATCGAGGCCACGTCGTCCTGCAGCGCCTGGAGCTCGCGGGGCGCCGTCACCGACCCGGAGTACAGCTGCTTCTCGGCCTGGGTCGCCCGCTCGGTGAGGGACGCGATCTCGTCCTCGAGCCGCTGCTGGCTGCGGGACAGCTCACCGCGACGGGATTCCACCGCGGCCAGGTCGCGATCGACGGCGGCGATCCGCTCGGTCACCGCCGCCAGCTCGGCCCGCGCGGGCAGGGTCTCGGCCCGGTGGGCGAGTTGGTCGGCCCGGGTGTCGTGCTCTTGCACGGTGAGAAGCGACTCCCAGCGACTCATCAGCCGGGCACCCTATCCGCAGCTCATGTGGGGATGCCGGTCGTAAGAGGTGTTTGCGTGGGCGGAGGACGACCCCTAGTGGCGGCCACGGCCTGGATTGCCGTTGCCTCCGTCGTCTCCGCCGGGACCGCCTGGGCCCCCTGGCCCGGGGGGCCCGGGATCGGGAAAGGGAGGATCGGCCCCGGATCCGGTGGAGGCGGCGGGGGTGGCAGCGGTGTCAGGTCCCGCCCGCCGGGCACCTCGAGAATGGTCGGCGATGGGGGAACCGGGCTCGGCGATGTGAACGGCACGGCCGGCCTGCCCTGCTGCCAGGCGTTCATGAACGCGCCCCAGATGCGGGCCGGGTAGCGACCACCGGTGATGCCCGAGCCGCCGAGGATGATCGGGAACTTGCCCCCCAGCCCGCCCACCCACACGGCGGTGGACAGCCAGGGGGTGTAGCCCACGAACCAGCCGTCGGTGGACCCCTGCGTCGTGCCGGTCTTGCCCGCGACCCGCTGGCCCGAGATGCGGGCGGCGGTGCCGGTGCCGCTCTGCACGTTCTGCTCGAGGATGCTGGTGACCAGCCGGGCCGTCTGCGGTGAGACCACCTGCTGCGGCGCGGCCGCGTGCTGGTAGATGACGTTGCCGGCGCTGTCCTCGATGCGGTCGATCATGTACGGCGGGTTGTAGACGCCGTCGTTGGCCAGCGTGGCGTAGGCCGAGGCCATCTCCAGCGGCGTGATCTCCTTGGTGCCGAGCGGCAGCGACGGGATCGCATCGAGCTGCGACCCGATCCCCAGGCGGTGGGCCATGTCGACCACTGCCTGCTGCCCGGCGATGAATCCCAGGCGGACGAACGCACAGTTGGAGGAGGTCAGCGTGGCCGAGGTGATCGTGCCCACGCTTCCGCTGCCGTCGGCATAGTTCCCGACGTCGTACGGGTCGACTTCACCGCCCGGGTTGGAGAACTGGCACGGCGCGGTGCCGTTGATGATGTCGTCCGGTGAGCGGCCCTGCTCCATCAGCGTGGCCAGCACGAAGGTCTTCATCGACGAGCCCACCTGGCGCGGGTTCTGGGTGGCGAGGTTGTACTGCCACTGGTCGAAGCCGGGCCCGCCGACCATGGTGCGCACCGCGCCCGTGGTGGGCTCGACGGACACGACCGCGGCCGAGCCCCGGTTCGGCTGCCCGGTGACCGGATCGACGCCGGGCACGGAGAACGTGCCGTTCTCGAGCGGCAGGTTCTGGTCGCGGGCGGCGATGGCCTGGGCCTGCGCCGTCGGGTCGAGGGTGGTGTAGACCTTGAGCCCGCCCTGGTAGACGGGGGTGCGCCGGGCTTCGGGGGTGGCGCCGAGCGCGCCGAACTCGGGGTCGTTGAGCAGCTTCTGCTCGACCTCGGACGGGAAGTAGTCGTTCGCCACCGGCAGCACCTGGTGGAGCTCCGGCACCGTCGGCACCGCGTGCCACCAGGCGGCTTCGTCCTCGGTCAACGCCCCCACATCGACCATGCGGTCGATGGCGATGTTGCGCCGCGACTGCGCCCGGTCCGGGTAGCGCACCGGGTTGTACTGGACCGGGTTGCGGATGATGCCGGCCAGCATCGCGGCCTGGCCCACGTCGAGCTGCTGGGCGCTGACGCCGAAATAGGTCTCCGCCGCCGCCTGGATGCCATAGCTGTGGTTGCCGAAGTACACCGTGTTCAGGTAGCGGTCGAGGATCTCCTCCTTGGTCATCTCCTTCTCGAGACGCGAGGCGAGGAACAGCTCCTCCACCTTGCGATCGAGCGTCTGCTCCGGGCTGAGCTGGTCGAGCTTCACCAGCTGCTGGGTGATGGTCGAGCCGCCCTGGCTGATGCCGCCGGCGTCGACGTTGGCCTTGAACGCCCGGAGCATGCCCCGCACGTTGAAGCCGTCATGGACCCAGAAGCCGGCGTCCTCGACCGCGAGGATGGCCGCCACCACGTGCGGCGGCACGTCGGCCAGCGGGATGGGCTGGCGGTTCTCCTCGTCCTTCAGCGTGGCCATGAGCGACCCGTCGGCCGCGAACACGTAGGAGCGCTGGGCCAGGGGGCCCAGCTCGATGCTGCGGGGGTCTCCGGAGCCCGACTCGCCGATCAGCCGGGCCGGGACGGCCATGGCCGCGGCCGCTACCGCCAGCACCACACCACTGGCGATGATGACGGCGGCGAAGCGGGGGAGCAGGCGGCGCAGCGGGAGGGGACGCACGACCCCCCGAGGTTACCCAGCCGACCGCACGGGCAGGCACCAGACGCGCCCTAGGGTGAGCGCATGCCTCACCCTCGGACGTTCCGCTTCGGGATCCAGCTCAGCTCGGCCCCCTCGGGCACGGACTGGGCGGCGCTGGCCCGGGAGGCGGAGGACCTCGGCTACTCGACGCTGTTCATGCCCGATCACTTCGGCGACCAGCTCGCCCCGGTGCCTGCCCTGGCCGCCGCGGCCGCCGCCACGCGGCAGCTGCGGATCGGCCCGCTGGTGCTCGACAACGACTACAAGCACCCGGTGGTGACAGCCAAGGAGATGGCGACGCTCGACGTGCTGTCGGGCGGCCGGCTGGAGCTGGGCATCGGTGCGGGCTGGATGGCCACCGACTACGAGTCGTCGGGCATCCCGATGGACCCGGCGGGCGAGCGGGTCGACCGCCTCGAGGAGGGCCTGGCGGTCATCAAGGGCCTGTTCGCGCCGGGACCGTTCAGCTACGAGGGCAAGCACTACCGGATCAGTGGACTGGACGGGCTGCCCAAGCCGGTGCAGCAGCCGGGCCCGCCCGTGCTCATCGGCGGCGGTGGGCCGCGGGTGCTGGCACTGGCCGGCCGCGAGGCCGACATCGTCGGGGTCAACCCGGCGGTGCGCTCGGGGCGGGTCGACGCCGACGCGTCACGGGACGCCATGGCCGGCGCCACCGATCGCAAGCTCGGCTGGGTGCGACAAGCAGCCGGCGACCGCTACGCCGACCTCGAGCTCAACATGCTGATCTTCATGGTCGCCATCTCGGACGACCGCGACGGGACGGTCGCGACCATGGCGCCGCTCTTCGCGACGACCCCCGAGGAGCTCCGTGTGTCCCCGCACGTCTGGATCGGCAGCGTCGAGCAGATCGTGGAGGACCTCATCGCCGGGCGCGAGCGCTGGGACGTGTCGTACCTCGTGGTCCAGGGCCTCGACAGCATGCGCGCCGCGGCCCCGATCGTGGCCCGGCTGGCGGGCACCTGACACGGGCGTGACGTCGCTCGCCTTCGCCGGCGCGGGCTGGATCACCGCCATCCACGGGCTCGCCGCCGGCACGGTTCCCGACCTGAGGGTCGTGCACGTGGCGTCCCGCCGCGGCCGGTCGGCCGGCCGGCGGGCCGAGCAGACCGGGGCGGTGGTGTGCGATTACGACGACCTGCCCGGCGGCGCGGATGCGGTGCTGGTGGCCACGCCGCCGGCCTTTCACCGGCAGGAGGCGGAGCGGGCGGTGGATGGCGGCGCCCTGGCCCTGGTGGAGACGCCGCTGGCCGCCACGCTCGCCGACGCCGACGCCATCGTGGCCCTCGCCGCCCGGGGTCAGGTGGCGTACGGCGAGAACCTGGTGCACTCCCCCGCGGCCGCCGAGGCCGTGAGCGCCTGCCGGCGCATCGGCACGCTGACCCACCTGGAGGTCCGCTTCGCCCAGGGTCGCCCCGACTGGAGCGAGCACCGCCACGATCCCTCCTGGGGCGGAGGCGTCCTGTTCGACCTGGGGGTCCACGCGGTGGCGGTCGCGATGCTGATGGCTGCCCCCGCGCGTGTCGTGGCGGTGGAGGGGGTCGAGCTCGACTCGGGCCGCGGTGTGGAGGTCGACGACGACGCCCGGGTGACGCTGGTGTTCGAGACCGGGCTGCGGGCCGAGGTGCGGGCGACGTGGCGCGCGGCCGCGCCCACCTGGGATGCCCAGGCCGCGAGCAGGACCGGCGCGGTGCGCCTGGAGCTGGTGCCCGACCCGTCGGTGGAGATCAACGGCGCGCCCCTCCGCATCCCAGCGGCTCCGGAGGATGCGGTCAGCCCGCAGCTGTACCAGCTCGGCTACATCGGCCAGCTCGAAGCCGTGGCCGCCGACGTCGAGTCCGGCCGCTCGCCGCGGTCCAGCGCCGCCTTCGGCCGGCTCGTGCTGGAGGTCATCTGCGCCTCGTACCAGGCGGCCAGCACGGGCGCCCGCACCGCGCTCCCCTACACCGGCCGCCGCGACCTCACCCCGCACGAGATCTGGCAGGGCTGAGGCCGTGGTGGAGCGGCCGCTCAAGGGCGGGATCGCCCACGCGGGCCAGGTCGTCCGCGCCGGTCCGCATGTCCTACGCCCGTCGAGCCCGCACACACGCTCGATCCACGCCTTCCTGCGGGCGGTGAGACGGGCCGGCTTCGAAGGCGCCCCGGCACCGGTCGGCATCGACGATGACGGACGCGAGCGCCTCGTGTTCATCGACGGCGACGTCCCCATGCCGCCCTATCCGGACCGGAGCCAGTCCGACCACGCGCTGGCCTCCATCGCCGGGCTGCTGCGCGGCCTGCACGACGCCGCCCGCGCGTTCGACCCTCACGGACTCACCTGGCCCGACGCCCTCGCCGACCCGGCCGGCGGATCGGTTGTGTGCCACAACGACGTGGAGCTCTCGAACGTCGTCTTCCGCGACGGCACCGCGGTCGCGCTGCTCGACTTCGAGTTCGCGGCCCCAGGCCGCCCGGTCTACGACCTGGCCCAGCTCGCCCGCCTCTGCGTCCCGATCGAACATGACTTCGATCAGGCCCGGCTCGGCTGGCGGCCCGCCGACCGGCCGGCACGGCTGCGACTCGTCGCCGACGCCTACGGCCTTGATCGGCACGGCCGGGCCGAGCTGCTCCTCGCCATGAGCGACGCCATGGACCGCATCGAAGCCGCCGTCCGCCGCAGCGTCGACCCGGGTGACCCGGACACCCTCGCGACGGTGAACCGGACCGGAGGCTTCGAGAAGTACGACCGCCGGCGGCAGTGGTGGACCGACCACCACGACCAGTTCGCCGCCGCCCTCGTCTGACCGATTGGGCTACGGCCAGGGCCGCATGATGCCAACGCCTACTCTGTGCGCCGTGGCATCGATCGACGATGTGCGCACGCTCATCGCTCTCGACAACGGGTTGGCGTCGGTCTCGACCGTTCGCCCGGACGGCACCTTGCAGTCCACCGTGGTGAACGCCGGCATCGTGCCCCACCCGGTGAGCGAGCGCCCGGTGGCCGCCTTCGTCGCCCGCGAGGGCACCCACAAGCTGAACCACCTACGAGGGGATCCCCGCGTCACCCTGCTGTGGCGAGCCGGCTGGGCCTGGGCCACGGTGGAGGGCACCGCCGAGCTGTGTGGCCCCGACGACCCCCTGCAAGGCGTCGACAGCGAAGGCCTGCGCCTGCTGCTTCGGGAGATCTTCGAGGCCGCGGGCGGCAAGCACGAGGACTTCGCCGAGTACGACCGGGTCATGGAGGCCGAGCGCCGGGTGGCGGTGCTCGTGTCGCCCACCCGCATCTACCAGAACCCCTGATCGCTGCGTCCACCCTCAGCACCCCCAGTCCGACCGGGTGCCATCGTCGACCCAGGTCCAGTCGATCAACCCCCCCAGCGCCCGCAGGCACCCGGGGACTGACGAGGCCGGCTCGGCCCCGGCCTCCAACCCCGCGAGCGTCGCGGCGCTGAGTCCAAGCCGCCGGGCGAACGTGGGGGGATCGTCGCCGGCGATGCCCCGCACCATCACCACGGCCGCGGCCACCCGCGGCCAGGGTGCGCCGCCGACGTAGGCCCGGTCGGCCAGGCGCTGGAG
>JBKPRV010000395.1:0-11710 GCA_046734715.1 Actinomycetota bacterium
AAGGTGGGTGCGGTGGGATCGATGCGCCCGAGCCGCACCGCGGTCTCGGTGCGCCGGGTGCAGCGGCAGGCGGCGTGGGGATTGACGATGCCGCAGTGCTCCGCGACGAAGGCCCGCACGGCGGCTCGCGCGCGCGACAACCGTTTGCGGTAGGCGGCGGGGGTGGTGGCGCAGATGAGCGCGGCGGTCTCGCTGGGTAGGCCGAAGACCTCGCCGAGGATGTAGGCGATGCGTTGGGGTCGGTCGAGGCATTGCAGCATCCCGAGGGTGCAGCCGACCTGACCTCTTCTGCCAACAGTTCCTCGGCCGGGCTCGAGGCTTCGGCGGGTCGAACAACGTCGGGGATACTCGAAATCGCTTCCCTCCTCGTGTTTGGACGCCCGCTGCCGGCTCCCTGTGACCGTCACTCCGCAGTGCCGGCGGATTGCTGCGAAGCCAAGCTGGGGTCGGTCGATTCGGGTTCTGCGTCCTCGCCGGGCTTCCCGATCCGGCCTTCGAGGGCGAGCGTTGCGAGGTACGAGACGACGACGCCGACGATGACGAGTGGTCCGGCGCCGGGACCCGCGCTCGCGCAGAGCAACGACGCGATGACGATCGCCGAGAGTGGGAGCCGCAGGAACGCGACGATCATGGCTCCCATGCCGACCGGGATCGCGACTGAGGCAGGCAGTCCGGGGAGGTGGGACAGCGCGATGGCGCCGGCGGTACCGAGGAACATGGCCGGGAAGGTCGGGCCGCCCCGGAAGGCGGCGAGGGAGAAGCACCACGCGAGGCTCTTGAACAACACCAGGAACGCGAGTGTGCCGACGGACAGAGTTCCCACGTCCTTGACCAGCGGGCCGAGCGCGTCCTGACCGGAGAACAACACGGACTTCGCGTTCGAGTCAGTGATCTGCGCGAACAGAAAGGCCATCAGCCCGACTGCGAAGCCCGCGGCCGGAACCACGACGAACTCGCGCTTCGGGACCAGCGCGGCCAGGCGAACGCCGACCTTGCGGATCGGGAACGTCACGAGTGCGGCGGCGACGCCCAACCCGATCGACCAGCCGATCTCGCCGACTGTCGGTGTGCCGAACGCCGAAAGGTGCAGCGGCTCAATGGAGTAAGCCGACGTGCTGAGCCCGGTCCAGTGCGCCATGCCGATGAAGACGAGCGAGCCGATCCCGCCCGCGATCAGTCCCGGAATCAGGATCAGGGGAAGGGTTGCACCACCGAGGCCGGACGCTTCGATGATGATGACCGCACCGACGATCGGTGACCCGAAGATGACCGATATCGCCGCGAAGCTCCCGGCCGCGCCCAGGACGAGCAGCAACGTCGGCTGCGCGTTGCGCTTCGCGAGCTTGACGGTCGCGACGGCAACGCCGCCTCCGATGGCGATCAGCGGTGCTTCGGGACCGAGGACAAGTCCCAACCCCAACGTTGCGAGTGCCGCCAGCGCGACGCCCGGCACCATGTTCGGCTCGGTGCTCCCGACTTGCAGGCCGTTCGCCGGAACGTGACCGCCATTGCCGGGCAGGCGCGCGATCGCGACGGCCACCGGAAGGCCCGCCAGTGTGCATACCGGCAACGCCCACCACGACGGCGTCGTATCGAACCCGAGCGCATCAGGAAGATCGGTGAACACCCACACCTGGACTTGGTGCACCAACTCCAGGAATGCCCAACCGACGAACGACACGACGAGCCCGATCACGGCCGCGAACACGAGCACCACCACGAAGTTCCGGCTGCGCAAGATCGCCGCCGGGTCGGCCGGCGGCGACGCCGGACCGCCCGCGTCGACCATCGGACGAACGTAGGCGCATCATCAGTGCGCATCAACCGACGCTTGCCACGGAGAGGAACGCCCCTACCACTCTCCGTTGACACGGTTAACAGCATGTGCGTACAACAGCGTCGGCAGATGTGAGGGGAGGCTGCTATGGGCCAGCTCGCCGCATTGCGGTCCCGACCGTCCGTCCCGCGGAGCCGGCGCACCGACGGGGACGTCTCGCGTGCACTGCACCGAGTGTCGCAGCGACTGGCGGACACGCCGGTCGCCTTTGAGCTCGAGCTCCCGGACGGGCGGTCACACGCCTTCGGCGAGGGCCCGCCCGAGTTCCGCATCCGCGCCCGGACCGAGCGGGCGTTGCCGGCGCTCTGCTCGCTGGACCTCGCGCGCATCGCGGAGGCGTATCTCGACGCAGAGTTCGACGTCGACGGCGACATGATCAGGATGTACGAGCTCAGGCCGTGGCTCTCGGACTTCCATCCGTTCCACTACCTGTGGCGCTTCGTCCAGCCGGTCGTGTTCGGGCAGGTCGGGACCAACTCCCGCGCCATCCGCTCGCACTACGAGCTCGGCGCGGACTTCTACCTGTCCTTCATCGGAGCGGCTCGCTGCTACACCCAGGGCATCTTCGACCACCCCGGTGAGCCTCTGGAGGCGGCACAACGACGGAAGTTCGACTTCTGCCTCGAGCAGCTCGAGCTCCCGCCGGGTGGCCACGTCCTCGAGATCGGACCCGGCTGGGGCGCCTTCGCCGAGCACGCGGCGCGCCGCGGCGTGCAGATCACGGGCGTGACGAACTCACGGGACTCGGCGGAGTACATGACCGAGCTCGGGGGCAGGCTCGGATTGGCGTGGGAGATCGTGGAAGCGGATGTCCTCGACTATCGGCCGGCGCGCACCTTCGACGCCGTCGTGCTGATGGGCATCATGGAGCATCTCCCGGACTATTCGGCGGTGCTGGCCCGGTTGCACTCGCTCGTCCGACCGGGTGGCCGCGTCTACATCGACGCCAGCGCGGGCCGGCACAAGTACCGGGCGTCCTCCTTCATCACGCGCCGCATCTATCCCGGGAACCACTCCTTCTTCGTACTGCACAACTTCCTCGCTGCGGTCGCGCGCACGCCCTTCCGGTTGCGCGGGATCTACGACGACCGGCTCGACTACTACCGCACGTTCGTGCACTGGGCGCGCAACCTCGAGGCCTCGGAGGAGCGCCTCGTCGCCGACTTCGGCGAGTGGAACTACCGGCGCTTCCATCTCTACCTGTGGGGAGCCGCGCATCAGTTCCTGCACGACGGGCTCCAGTGCTACCGCGTGGTGCTCGAGCGCCCGGCCGAGGCGTAGCGTCGCTCAGGCCGAGGCGGCGATGAGGTGTCGCTGGAGGCGAAGGAGCTCCGGTGTCCACCAGACCTCCCCGCCCGCATCCGCCATCGTGAGCGCCTCGACGACGAGGGGCAGCGCGGTCCCGGGCTCGTCGATCTCGGCGTACGCATCGGCGATCACGCCGAGGAGGTAGGGACCGCACACCCTCGCCCCCGTCGCACGCCACGCCCCCAACGCGTCCTGCAGCTCCGTCATCTCCGCCTCGCCCTTCCGGCGACACACGAGAGCCCACCCGCGCAGCAAGCCGCCGAACGCCGACCACAACGGGAACCCCTGCTCGGTCGACAGCGCGACCGCCCGCGACGCAAGCTCCAGGGTGCGATCCGGTTCCCGCCGGAACTGGTGCACCGCCGCGGCCATGTCCAGGGCGAAGGCCATGCTGAACGGGTGGGCGATGCGGTCGGCGAGCTCGATGGCGTCCGCGGCGGTCCGCGCCGCGGCGTCCGGCTGACCGAGGTGCCAGAGGACGACGGCGTCGTACGCCAGGCAGGAGACACCCGGGTCCTGCCCGAACAGGTACGCGTGGTCGAGGTGCACGCGCTCGTCATAGAGCCGGAGCCCCGCCTGGAGGTGCCGTTGGGCCTCCGCGAGGTAACCGGCGAAGAACAGGGTCGCCCCCATCGCGCGGTGCGCTTCGAGGAGGAGCGCCTCGTCGCCGACGCTCTCCGCGAGGCCCAGGAGCCGCGTCCCCAGCTCGCGAGCGGTCCGCAGCTCCCCGCGCACGAGGTCGAACGCCCACGACCCGAAGAGGACGGGGAACAGTCTGGGTGTCTCGCCGAGCTGCTGGCACAGCTCCAGCGCGCGCGCCCGGGCGCGTCCGACCTCGGGGGCGGCGTATCCCTTGGTGAGCGCGAGGGGAGCGCCGAGAGCGGCCTGGATCGCGAGCTCCTGCTGGATCCGTTCGGGACCCTCGGGGAGCGCGTCGATCAGGCTCAACGCCGTGGTGAGGTGCTCGACCGCATCGTTGTTCGCGGATCGGTGGACGGCCTGCTGGGCCGCGAGCCGGAGGTAGGCGACGGCCTTGGCGGTGTTGCCGCTCTGCCGGTAGTGATGCGCGAGCTCGCCGCAGTAGTCCTCGAGGCGCGTCGGGTGGAGCGTCTCGATGGCGTGCGCCGTGCGCTCGTGCAACGCCCGCCGCCGCTCGGTGAGCAACGACCGGTACGCCACGACCTGCGTCAGGACGTGCTTGAAGGTGTAGCGGGTCCCTCTGATCGCCGGTAGCTCGTAGATGAACTCGGCGTCCTCGAGCACGGCGAAGGCCGTCTGCAGCTCGTCGGGAGAGAGGTCGACGACCTGCTCGGCGAGATCGAGCGAGAAGGCCCGGCCGATGACGGCGAGCGTTTGGAGCACCTTCCGGTCGCGGTCGTCCAACCGGTCGATGCGGGCCGCGAGCACGCCCTGGACCGTCGCCGGGATCTGGATCGTGGTGAGCGGGGCGGTGAGCGTGACGCCGTCCGCCGTGCGCACGAGGATCTCGCCGTCGAACAAACCCTGGACGACCTCCTCGATGAACAGCGGATTGCCCTCGCTCCTCTCCAGGATGAGTTGCTTCAGGTGGTCGAGGCCCCGGTCGGCGCCGAGGACCGCGCTCAGCATCAGGTCGCCGGACTCGGGCCCCAGGGCTTCGAGCGGGAGTCGGGTGTAGTGGGCCTTGCTGTCCCACTGGTGCTGGTATTCGGGCCGGTAGTTCACGAGCAGCAGGACCCGGGCGGACTCGATGCTGTCCACCAGGACGTCGAGCATCGCCTGCGTCTCGCCGTCGATCCACTGGAGGTCCTCGAGCACCAGCACGAGCGGCTGGCGGACGCTCGCCCGGAGCAACAGGCGCGTCACGGCATCGAACGTGCGCCGGCGGCGGATGCGGGCATCCATCTGCCTGGTCGGCGATGACAGCTCCGCCACCCCGAGGAGGAGGTTCAGGTACGGCAGCGTGTCCTCGAGGTCGGGGTCGAGCGCACTGACGAGATCGGCGACCTTGCCGCGCCGGGTCACCTCGTCGTCGGCCGCCTCGATGTGGAACTGCTCGCGGAGCAGCGCGATCACGGGCAGGTACGGCGACGACCGGCCGTGGGGCAGAGCGCTGGCCTCGAGCACCAGGCAGTCCGGCCCGGCCTGGCTCGTGAACGCGTGGAACAGGCGGGTCTTCCCGATTCCCGGCTCCCCGACGACGGCGACGACCTCGCCGTGCCCCGCGAGCGCCTGCTCGAACGCGCGCTGCAGGTGCTCCCGCTCGGCGCGACGGCCGACGAACGGGGACAGGCCCCGCCGCACCGAGCGCTCGAACCGGGTGCGCACGGCTCCGACGCCGACCACCGCGTAGGCCTGGATCTGATCGCGAACGCCCTTGACGGACATCGGCCCGACCGGATGGAAGTCGACGAAGCCCTCGGCGAGCCGATAGGTGTTCTCGCTCGCCAGGATTCCCCCCGGCGGGGCGAGCTCCTCCAGGCGAGCCGCAAGGTTGGTCGCATGCCCGATCGGCGTGTAGTCGGCGCGCAGGTCGCTCTTGCGGACCGAGCGGAGCACGGCCTCACCACTGTTCAGCCCGACTCGCACTTCGAGGCGAGGACCGTGTTCGTGGGCCAGCGTCTCGGCGTAGCGTGCGACCTGCTCCTGGATGCGCAACGCGGCGAACACCGCCCGTTGGGCGTGATCCTCCTGCGCGAGTGGCGCGCCGAAGAGCGCCAGGATGCCGTCGCCCGTGCTCTTGTCGACGTAACCCTCGAACTCGTCGACCGCCTGGATCATGAGCGCGATGGCCGGATCGATCAGACGTGACGCGTCCTCGGGATCGAGGTCCTGCATCAGCTCGACCGATCCCTTGATGTCGGCGAACAGTGCGGTCATGGTCTTGCGCTCACCCGCACCCGAGCCGATGGCATCCAGGGCCGCCTGCTCGGCCCGCAGCCGGCCGGCGGGCCCGCCCACGGGCTGGCCGCACGCGTCGCAGAACTTCTGCCCTGCGGGGACGGCCGCCTGGCAAGCCGGGCACGGGACGCTCGCGAGCGCGGTCGCGCAGTCGCCACAGAAGCGCGCACCGACCCGGTTCTGGTACCCACAGCTCGGACACGCCGTCCGGGACGCGACGGACGAGGACGGCACCTTGCGAACGGGAGCGCCTCGTCCAGTGGCATCGACAGCATCGGTCATCAGCAAACCCCCGTCCCGCCCGGAAGGCGCCTCCCGCCTGGCATCGTCGCCAAGAGCCGTTCGGGGCGACGCGGCATGCCCTCTCGCACACCGACCTCGTCCGGTGGACCCGGCGTCTCACCAGCGTTTTCGCGGCTGCCGAAACGGTACCACCACGGTCCGTGACGCCCCGGTGAGTTCTCGGCTGACCCGGCCAGAGCTTTGCCGACGGCCGACCTGGACCTGTGCCAGCGACTCGCCGGCTCAGCGGACCCGGGCGACGAACCGGGCGACGAGGTTCTCCAGGCGCTCTTGGCCGCCGGAGCTCCGGGTGGGCTCGCCGCGGTCGAACGCCCGCTCGTGGAGGTCCGACAGATCGGTCGTGCCGGCGACTATGGCCCGGCCCAGCTCGCCGTCCCACCCGGCGTAGCGGGCGGCGCGCTCGGCCTCCAGCTCGCCGGCCTCGAGGATGGCGGCGGCAACGAGCAGGGCGCGGGCGAGCGTGTCCATCCCGCCGATGTGGCCGTGGAACAGGTCGGTGCGGTCGATCGACTGGCGGCGCAGCTTGGCGTCGAAGTTGAACCCGCCGGTGGTGAAACCACCGGCGCGCAGGATCTCCAGCATCCCGAGGGTCATCTGCTCGACCGAGGTCGGGAACCGGTCGAGGTCCCATCCCAGCCGGTCGTCCCCGGCGTTTGCATCGATCGAGCCGAGGATCCCGGCGCGGGCGGCCACGGCCACCTCGTGGGCGAAGTCGTGGCCCGACAGCGTCGCGTGGTTGACCTCGATGTTGACCTTGATCTCCGTGTCGAGGCCGTAGCGCTGCAGGAAGGCGTGGACCGCAGCGACGTCGTAGTCGTACTGGTGCTTGGCCGGCTCGAAGGGCTTGGGCTCGATGAGGATGGTGCCGCCGAAGCCGATGCGGTGCTTGTGCTCGACGACGAGCGACAGGAACCGCCCGAGCTGGTCCAGCTCGCGGCGCAGGTCGGTGTTGAGCAGCGTGTCGTAGCCCTCGCGCCCGCCCCACAGCACGTAGTTCTCGCCGCCGAGGCGGTGCGTCGCCTCCAGGCAGTGGGCGACCTGGGCGGCCGCGTAGGCGAAGACCTCGGGATCGGGGTTGGTGGCGGCACCGGCCTGGTAACGGGGGTTGGTGAAGAGGTTGGCGGTGCCCCACAGCGGCGTGATGCCGGTGCGCTCCTGGTGCTCGGCGGCCCGATCGACCATCTCGTCGAGCAACGCCGCCGACTCCTTGAACGAGCTGCCCTCGGGAGCTATGTCGCGGTCGTGGAAGCAGTAGTACGGCACACCCAGCTTGGCGAAGAACTCGAACGCCGCGTCCATCTTCCGGCGCGCCGCCTCCATCGGGTCCGCGGTGGGCGCGAACGTGGGGTGCCACGGGCGGTCGAGCGTTCCCGCGCCGAAGATGTCGAAGCCATCCCAGGCGAACGAGTGCCAGTAGCACACTGCGAAGCGGAGGTGGTCCTCCATCGGCCGACCGGAGACCAGGCGGTCGGCGTCGTACCAGTGGAAGGCCAGCGGCTCGTCGCTCTCCGGGCCCAGGTAGGGGATCCGCTCGGCGACGTCGGTGAAGAACTCGGCCATGGCTGGCCCTCCTGGCGCTCAGGTGACGGTCACGGTGCCGTCGTAAGTCTTGTCCGCCGGCCGGCCGGCCGCGTCGGCCACGACCTCGACGCTGCCCACCTCGACGAGGTCGGCCGACGAGGTGCCGACCAGGACGTCGAGGCGGCCGGGCTCGACCACGTAGGTGAGGTCGCGGTCATGGAAGCCGAGCTGGCCGACCGGGGTCTCGAACGTGACCGTACGGGACTCACCGGGGGCCAGCGACACGCGCAGGAACGACGCCAGCTCCAGCACCGGGCGGGTCACGCTCGCCACGGGGTCGCGCACGTAGAGCTGGACGACCTCGTCGCCGGCGCGCCTCCCCGTGTTGGTGACCGTGACCGTCGTGGTGACCGGGTCGTGCCACGACACCTCGGTGCCGGCCAGGACGGCGCCGGACAGCGCGAAGGTCGTGTAGCTCATCCCGTGGCCGAAGGGGTACATCGGGGCGGCGGGGGCTCCGACGTAGTCGCCCTTCCAGTGCGACCGCCCGCCCGAGATCTTGTGCCCGTAGTACACCGGGAGCTGGCCGGCCGAGTGGGGATAGGAGATCGGCAGCTTGCCGCCCGGCGCCGCGTCCCCGGCCAGGACATCGGCCACCGCGGCCCCGCCCTCCTGCCCCGGGAGCCACGCCATCAGCACGGCGGCGCACCGCTCGTGCAGCCAGGCGCTGCCGACGGGGCGGCCGGCCACCAGGACGAGCACGACCGGGGTCCCGGTGGCGAGCACCGCCCGCACCAGCGACTCCTGCACGCCCGGCAGGTCCAACGACGCGGCGTCACGGCTCTCGCCGCTGGTGCAGTCGTCGGTGAGCCCGGCCTTGTCGCCCATCACCATGACCGCGACGTCGGAGGCGGCCGCGAGCTCGACCGCCGCCGCGAAGCCGGCCCGGGATCCGTCGGCGACGCCGCACCCCGGGGCGTGGACCACGCCCGAGCCGAAGCGGGTGGCCAGCGCCCCGGCGATGGTCGTGGCATCCACCTCCACGGGGTCGGGCCGGCGGCGTGCGTCCAGCGGCATCGAGAACACGTTCTTCCCGTGGCGCAGCACCTCCTCCAGCGACTCGATGTGCGCCGGGTAGGTGTAGTCGCCGAAGAGGTGGCGGGCGCGGTCGGCGTTGGGCCCGATGACGGCGATGCGGCCGCCGCCCAGGGGCAGGACCCCGTCGTTGCGCAGCAGCACCAGGGACTTGCGGGCGATCGTGCGGGCCAGCCGCCGGTCGCCGGGCGTGTCGACGGCCACCGCGGCCCGCTCGGGATCGACGTAGGGCCGCTCGAACAGCCCCAGCTCGAACTTGGCGGTGAGGACGCGCGCCACCGCGGCGTCGATCCTGGCTTCGGCCACGCGGCCCGCCCGCACGGCCCGCAGGAGGGGGTCTCCGTAGCAGTCGGTGCCGGGCAGCTCGACGTCGAGCCCGGCCTCCACCGCCAGCACGGCGGCGTCCTCGGCGTCGACCGCCACGTGGTGGTACTCGGCGAGCTGGCGGATCGAGAAGTAGTCGGAGACGACGCAGCCCTCGAAGCCCCACTCGTCGCGGAGCACGCCGGTCAGAAGGCTGCGGTCGGCGGCCACCGGCACCCCGTCGAGCTCGTTGTAGGCATGCATCACCGCCCGCACGCCCGCGGCCCGCACCACCGCCTCGAACGGGCGCATGTGGACCTCGCGCAGCTCTCGGGGCCCGATGTGCGGGGGCGCCCAGTTGAGCCCGCCCTCCGAAGCCCCGTAGCCGACGAAGTGCTTCGCCGTCGCGATCACCCCGGTGCGGAGGTCGTCGCCCTGGAGGCCGCGGACGAAGGCAACGCCCATGCGCGACACCAGGTACGGGTCCTCTCCGAACGTCTCCTCGGTGCGCCCCCAGCGGGGATCGCGGCACACGTCGAGCACGGGCGAGAGGCCCTGGTGGGCGCCCGTGGCCCGCATCTGCGCCCGCACCGCTTCGGCGAGCGCGGCGGCCAGGGACGGCTCCCACGTGCTCGCGAGCCCGATGGCTTGGGGGAAGATCGTCGATCCCCGCGCCATGACCCCGGAGCAGATCTCCTCGTGCACGATCGCCGGGATACCGAGCCGGGTCGAGGAGACCAGGTGGCGCTGGATGGCGTTCGCCAGCGTGGCGGCCTCGCGAGCGGCGAGGCTGCTGGCGCCGGAGATGCGTGTCACCTGGCCCAGCCCGTGGCGGAGCAGGTCGGGGGCCGCGGGGTCGAGGCGGGGACCGTCGGCGAGCTGGAACACCCACGCGCTGCCGAGCTGGGCGACCTTCTCCTCCAGCCTCATCCGCGCCAACAGGTCGGCCACCCGCTCCCCGATCCCCAGGGAGGGATCCCGGTAGGCGGCGGCGGTGGTCGCGGCGCCGTCGAGGCCGGTCACCGGGGTGGCACCCCGGTGGACTGGCGGACGACGAGGCGGGTCGGCAGCGTGACCTGCTGAGTCAGCCCGGTCTCACCCTCGATGACGGCGATCAGGAGCTCGACGGCCCGGCGGCCCATCTCCTGGATCGACTGGTCGATCGTCGTCAACGGCGGCTCGATGAGCGCGGACTCCGGGATGTTGTCGAAGCCGACGACGGATACGTCGCCGGGGATGGCGAGGCCGAGGGTTCGGGCGACGTGCATGGTCTGCATGGCCGACAGGTCGTTGGCGGCGAACACCGCGGTGGGCCGGTCGTCGAGCGTGAGGAGCTGGCGAGCCGGTTCCTGCGACATCTCCAGCTCGTAGTCGCCCACCCGGATGAGGTTGGGGTCGACGGGAAGGCCCGCGTCGCTCAGCGCCCGGCAGTAGCCCTGCTCGCGCTGGCGGGCCGACTCCAGGTCGGGGCGGCCGGCGAGGAACGCGATGCGGCGGTGCCCGAGCTCGAGCAGGTGCCGGGTGGCGGTGATCGCGCCGGCGAGGTTGTCGGAGTGGACGCTGGGCAGGCTGGAGGGCCCCGTGTGGGGGTCGACGGCCACCACCGGGGTGCCGTCGTCGACGTCGACCACCGTCGGGGTGACGAGGATGATCCCGTCGGTGAGGGTGCCGCCCAGCCGGGAGATGTAGCGGCGCTCCCAGCCCGAGTGGTCCTTGCCGTGGCCGCTGCCCGAGTAGACGATCAGCTCGTAGCCCCGCTCTCGGATGGCGGCTCCCGCCCCCTTGAGGAGCTCGGCGCTGAAGGGCTCGATGTCGGCGACGACGATGCCGAGCACGTTGGTGCGCCGGCTGCGGAGGCTGCGGGCGACAAGGCTGGACTCGTAGCCGAGCTCGTCGATGACCGCCTGCACCCGCTCCAGCGTGGCGGGAGCCACCCCGTAGCGGCCGTTGATCACCTTCGACACGGTGGCGATCGACACGCCCGCCTGAGCCGCCACATCGCCGATCGTCACGCGAGGCACCGGGCGAGCATAACCACGTGTCAATAACGGTGTCGATAACGTTATCGATAACGATTGACAACCAGTCTTATCGTGCGCGACGCTCGGCCGCGGCACGGACGGGTCGTATCGCCGTGCAAAAGGGGGAGGACATGCACCGCAGGATTGCGCGGACGGCACTGCTGGTTGGCGTGGCCGCGCTGGTCGCCGCCGCGTGGGGTGGCGACGACGACGACTCCGCGTCGGGGGACGACGCGTCGAGCTCCGATGAGCAGGTCACGATCGAGTGGTGGCACATCCAGAACAACGACCCCGGCCTCTCGCTTTGGGAGGACGTCGCTCACGAGTTCGAGGCCGAGCACCCGAACGTGAAGATCGACATCACGGTCTACGAGAACGAGGCGTTCAAGACGGCGATCGCGCCGCGCCTCCAGGCCGGCGATCCGCCCGACCTGTTCCAGTC
>JBKPRV010000396.1:0-5267 GCA_046734715.1 Actinomycetota bacterium
AGCGCGCGCACACGCTGGATGTTGGGGTTCCACCGGCGCTTGGTTCGCCGGTGCGAGTGGCTGACACTCATGCCCCACGACGGGTGCTTGCCGCACACCTCGCAAACGGCTGCCATCGGACGCGTCACCTCATGTCGGGCTGGGTAGGACCGAGTGACTTTACTGGCGTTTCGCCCCCTGTCACAACCCGGTCCTGCCGGTCCGTGCTGCCCGGCGATCGCCGGCCGCAGGGCGGGGCGACGCGTCACTTATCATCCTCCCTCGTGACCGCCGTCGACCGCCTGGATGCCGACCACCTCCGCGCGGTCGTCGACTGCTACCGGGATGCGCTGGTGGCGCACCGCGAGCCCATCAACCGGCTCAACGTGTACCCGGTGCCCGACGGCGACACCGGCACCAACATGTCGCTCACGCTGGTGTCGGTGGGCAACGACCTGGCCGCCGCCGGCGACGACCTGGCCTCGGTGTGCCACGCCATCAGCCACGGCTCGCTGATGGGGGCCCGGGGCAACTCGGGCGTGATCCTGTCCCAGATCCTGCGGGGCCTCGTCGGGGTGATCGGCGAGGCCGGCGGGTGCGACGGCCCCACGCTGGTGGCGGCGCTCCGGGCCGCGTCCGACGCCGCCTACCAGGCCGTGATGCGCCCGGTGGAGGGGACCATCCTCACCGTGGTGCGGGCCTCGGCCGAGGCTACCGAGGCGGCGCCACCCGGCACGCTCGTCGAGATGGTCGACGTGGCCCGGGCGGCGGCGGTGGACGCCCTGGAGCACACGCCCGACCTGCTGCCGGTGCTGGCCGAGGCGGGCGTTGTCGACGCCGGCGGGACCGGCTTCGTGCTGCTGCTCGACGCTTTGGCCCACGTGGTGGACGGCCGGCCCGTGCCCGAGCCCCGGGTAGGGGAGGGCGCGGTCCGCTCCGACGCCCACCTGGTCCAGCACACCGCCGAGGACGAGCACCACGACGGCGTCTCCGACCTGCGCTACGAGGTCATGTACTTCCTGGAGGCGCCGGACGAGCTGATCCCCGCCTTCAAGGACGTGTGGTCCGGCATCGGCGACTCGATCGTGGTGGTGGGGGGCGACGGGCTGTGGAACTGCCACATCCACACCGACGACATCGGCGCCGCCATCGAGGCCGCAGTGGACGCCGGGCGCCCCCGGAAGATCCGGGTCACCGACCTGATGGAACAGGTGGTCGAGGAGCGGTGGGTGCGCGAGGCCACGGCTTCGGACATGGTCGAGCTGCCGCCGCACGCCAGCGAGCCGGTGACCACCGCCGTGGTGGCCGTGGCCGCGGGCGACGGCATCAAGCGCATCTTCTACAGCCTGGGCGTGCAGGGCATCGTGGCCGGGGGCCAGTCCATGAACCCGTCGACCGCCGACCTGCTGGCCGCGGTGGAGGCCGTCCCCGCCGAGCAGGTCGTCATCCTGCCCAACAACAAGAACATCATCCCCGTGGCCGAGCAGGTCGACGCCCACAGCCGGCGGATCGTCCGGGTGGTGCCCACCCGGGGCATCGCCGAGGGCTTCGCCGCCCTCATGGGCTACGACCCCGAGGCGCCGGCCGACGAGAACGCCAAGGAGATGGCGTCGCTGTCGGCCAACGTGGTGGCGGGCGAGGTCACCCGGGCGGTGCGCGCCTCGACCAGCGAGGCGGGACCGATCGCCGAGGGCGACTACCTGGGCATCGCCCGCGACGGCATCAAGGTCGTGACCCACAGCGTGGCCGAGGCCGCCTGCGGGCTGCTCGACCTCCTGGTGGGCGACGACCACGAGATCGTGACGGTCATCGAGGGCGAGGGGGTCAGCCCGGCCGACACCCGGCAGATCACCGAGTGGCTGGCCGAGCACCGGCCCGACGTGACGCCGGAGGTCCACCACGGCGGCCAGCCCCTCTACCCGTACCTGTTCGGCGTCGAATAGGCGTGACCGACGGGCCCATCACCCTCGGCGAGCTGTCCTCGTGGCCGGTGACCCGGCTCAAGGGGGTCGGTGACCGCAAGGCCGAGGGACTGGCGGCCGTCGGCGTGGAGAACCTCGCCGACCTGCTCACCTACTACCCCCGGCGCTACGTGGACCGCACCAACGAGTGCCGGGTGCAGGACCTGGTGGTGGGGGAGGAGGCGCTGGTCCTGGTGACGGTCGACCGGGTGGCCTCCCGCCGCACCAAGGGCCGCCCGCCTCGGACCCTGGTGACCGCGGAGGTGAGCGACGAGACCGGCCGGCTGCGGGTCACGTTCTTCAACCAGTCCTGGCGGGAGCGCCAGCTCAGCCCGGGGACGCCGGTGGCGCTGTTCGGCAAGGTGGACATGTACGCCGGCCGCCGCCAGATGACCAACCCGGTCGTCGACCTCATCGGCCGCCGGACCGGTCGGATCGTGCCCATCTACCCCCAGTCGGAGAAGGCCGGGCTCTCGACCTGGGAGATCGGCGCCTGGGTGGAGGAGGCGCTGCGCCGCTCGCAGCCCCGGGGCCTGGCCGACCCGGTGCCGGAGTGGGTGCTCGACCGCTACGGCCTGGTGCGCCGGGGCGAGGCGTTCGCGGGCATCCACGCCCCGGAGTCCATGGCCCACAAGGAGGTGGCGCGGAAGCGGCTGGTGCTGGACGAGCTGCTGCGGGTGCAGCTGGCGCTGGTCCAGCGCAAGCGCCACGTCGAGCGCACGACGCGGGGGATCACGCAGGCCACCGAGGGGCCGCTGCTCGACGTCTTCGTGTCCCGGCTGCCGTTCCGCCTGACCGACGACCAGCAGGCGGCCATCGCCGAGATCGCCCTCGACCTGGCCGCGCCCCACCCCATGCACCGGCTGCTGCAGGGCGACGTGGGCGCGGGCAAGACCGTGGTGGCGGTGTGGACGCTGCTGGCCGCGGTCGAGGGCGGCCACCAGGGCGCGTTCATGGCGCCGACCGAGGTCCTGGCCGAGCAGCACGCCGCCGGGATCCGGGCGCTGCTGGACGGAGTCGAGGTGCCGGACTCGGGCACCTCGCTGTTCGGAGCCCGCCCGGTGCGGGTCGAGCTGCTCACCAACCGGGTGGGGGTGGCCGACCGGCGCCGCATCCTCGCCGGGCTGGCCGCCGGCGAGGTGGACGTCGCCATCGGCACCCACGCGCTGATCCAGGAGGGCGTCGACTTCGCGTCGCTCGGGGCGGTGGTCATCGACGAGCAGCATCGCTTCGGCGTCGAGCAGCGCGCCGCCCTGCGGGACAAGGCGGGCGGCGGCCCCGTCCCCGACGTGTTGGTCATGACGGCCACGCCCATCCCCCGCACGGCGGCCATGACCGTGTACGGCGACCTGGACGTCACCGTCATCCGGTCCCGGCCCGCGGGCCGCCAGCCCATCGTGACCACCTGGGCCCGGAGCGAGGACGACGAGGCCGAGACCTGGGCCGCGGTGCGCCGCGAGGTGGCGGCCGGGCGCCAGGCCTACGTGGTGACCCCGCTGATCGAGGAGTCCGACAAGCTGGAGGTCCGCTCGGCCGAGGACACCTTCGCCCGCCTGGAGGCGGACGAGCTGGCGGGCCTGCGCCTGGGCCTGCTGCACGGGCGCATGGGACCGGCCGACAAGGAGGCCACCATGCACCAGTTCCGGGAGGGGCGCCTCGACGTCCTGGTGGCCACCACGGTGATCGAGGTCGGCGTGGACGTGCCCAACGCGACGGTCATGGTCGTGCTCGACGCCGACCGCTTCGGCATCGCCCAGCTCCACCAGCTCCGCGGCCGGGTGGGCCGGGGCAGCGAGCGCTCCTGGTGCTACCTGGTGAGCCAGTCCGACACCCCTGAGGCCGAGGCCCGGCTGAGCGCCCTGGTGCAGACGACGGACGGCTTCGCCCTGGCCGAGGTCGACCTCGACCTGCGAGGCGAGGGCACCATCATGGGCGAGCGCCAGAAGGGCCGCAGCGACCTCAAGCTCGCCTCCCTGCGCCGCGACCGCGAGTGGGTCGCCCAGGCCCGCGAGGTGGCGTTCGCCATCGTCGACGACAACGGCGGCCTCGAAGCCCACCCCGCCCTGGCCGACGAGGTCGCCCTGTTCCTCGACGAGGACGACCAGGAGTTCCTGCTCAAGGGCTGAGCCGGGTCGTCGTCAGTGGACGTGGGCCAGCCGGTCGGCGCGGAGCTCGTCGGCCACGCGAGACTGCGCTCCGTGGCTCGCGTCCTCTCGAGATCCAACGCATGGTGAACAACGAAGGAGACTCGTCGGACGCCGGTGGCAGTCGCGAGGTCGCCGAGACCGTGGCGGGAAGTGTGGGCGTCGCTGACAGCGTCGCCGTGGCCGGCAGCGTCTCCACTGCCGGGAGCGTCGCTGTCGCTCTGAGCGCGGCGACCGCCGGGAGCGTGGCGGTCGCGGGCAGCGTCGCCACCGCCGGGAGCGTGGCGGTCGCGGGCAGCGCGGCCACGGCTGGGAGCGTGGCGGTCGCCGGCAGCGCGGGCACCGCCGGGAGCATCGGCGTCATCGGCAGCGTGCTGACGATCCTCGGCGTCGGCGTCCGCCACTGCATCGCCACCGTCGCGTGCATCCGCTGCCGTCGCTGCATCGCCTGTGTCGCCTGCATCGACTGCGTGGACTGCATCGGGTGCGTCGGCTGCGTCGGCCTGCGTGGTGCGGTGGGTCGCCGCAACGTCCATGCTCCGACGTGACAGGACCAGGGGCTGAAGGTCCTCGGTCTCAGCCGGCGCGGTCGAGCAGGATCCGGGCGATGGCTCGGTCCGGTTCGGTGTGCCACATGGTGTAGTCACCTTCGATGTCCCTGAGCGCGTAGTAGAGGATGCGGGCCAGCGTCCAGGCGGTGGCGCGTCGGCGGTCGAGGCCGAGGATGTCGGTCATGAGGTCGAAGCGGCGGCGGATCGCCCGCGCTACGTCGCCCGTGGCGACGGCCTGCTCCCACTGGTTGTGCAGTGCCGCGAGGAGGGCGAAGCCGGGATCGCCGGCCAGCGGGTCGGGATCGATGGCGAGCCAGGGCTCACGCCGGTCGGGCTGATGGGGGGCCAGGATGTTGAAGTAGTGGAGGTCACAGTGCAGGAGGCGGTCGCCGGCTTCGGGGAGCACCTCCTCGAGCGCTGAAGCGCAGTGCCGGACGAGGCGGTGTTGCGATGGCTCGCGCACGAGCGTCAGGGCCCGTGGTACCCGGTCGAGCAGGTCGACGGCGACGTCGGACAGCCGGCGCACGCCGGCGGGCGCAGGAACGGCGCAGAGTCGGGCCAGGAGCTCGGACAGGATCTGCAGTGCGGCGAGGTCGTCGCGGACCGTGGCCAGTGGGCGGGCCGCGTCGAGC
>JBKPRV010000397.1:0-2159 GCA_046734715.1 Actinomycetota bacterium
GCTCGGGCCGGCGGAGCTCGGTCGCCGCCCCGACCAGGCCCTTGCCCAGGGCGGCGGCGTCGAGTCGATCGGCGGGATCGAGGCGTCCCGCCCCAGCCACGATCGGCGCCAGCGGGCCCAGCTCGTCGGGCACGTCCAGCGAGTGGTCGAGCCGGGCCATGAGCGTGCCGATGGTCGTGTCGGCCGTGAACGGCACCACGCCGGTCACCGACTCCACCATGACCAGCGCCAGCGAGTAGACGTCGCTGCGGCCGTCGACCGACTCGCCCCGCGCCTGCTCGGGCGAGGCGTAGCGGGCCGTGCCCAGCACCGCCCCCGCCGGCTCGGTCCAGCCCGCCTCGGCGATGGCCCGGGCCAGCCCGAAGTCGGCCACCCGCAAGCGGCTGTCGGAGCCGAACAGCAGGTTGGCGGGCTTGATGTCACGGTGCACGAAGCCCTGGCGGTGGGCGTAGTCGAGAGCCCGGGCCGCCTCCAGCCCCACGACCAGCGCCTGCGCCGGCGCCAAGCGGTGGCCCTTGTCGAGCATCGACCGCAGGCTGCCGCCTCCCAGGTACTCGGTGACGAGGTAGGGCACCTCGTCGTCGCTCCAGTCGTAGACGGCCAGCAGGTGGGGATGGGACAGCGCCGCGGTGGCCTGGGCCTCCGCCCGGAAGCGCCGGAGGAAGGACTCGTCGTCAGCCAGGCCGGGATGCAGGAGCTTCACCGCCACCCGGCGCCGGAGGCGCACGTCCTCCGCCAGGTAAACCTGAGCGGAGGCACCCGACCCGAGCGGGGAAAGAAGCCTGTAGCGCCCGCCTAGCACACGACCGATCTGATCGGTCATGCGGGTCATGGCCACGGGCCCAGATTACTTGTTTCTCCGGCACCCACCCGATCGGGACGGGTTGGGGCGCCGGCGCGCGGGCGTGGAAGGATTGCCGGTCGTCATGGCCCAGACCTCCCCCTACAGCACGCGGTTCAAGGTGATCGCCTCCCTGGTGCTGACGGTCGCCATCTCGTTGTTCGTCCTCGCCTACCTGACGCTGAGCGAGAACAAGGACCAGGGCCTGTCGGCCGACAACGCCGAAGTGGTCGACGCCCTCATCCCGGCCGCCAACACCCAGGTCCCCCAGCAGTCCAGCGTCGGCATCGACCTCGCCCCGGGCTGGGACGGCGTGCTCCAGATCAACGGGGTCGAGATCCCCGAAGACGAGCTGGTCGTGACCCCCCAGACCGGGCTGATCATGTTCACGCCGGGCGACGGCAAGACGGTGGAGCAGTTCGAGACCGGCCGGAACTGCGTCGTCGCGGTCATCTGGCGCCTCCAGGACGGTCGGGGCACTGCCGATCGCCAGGTCCCGTGGTGCTTCGAAGTCGTCTAGGCCGGTAGTTCCCCGGTCTCCAGGAGGCTGAGGAACGCAGCCTCGTCCAGGACCGGGACGCCCAGCTCCTCGGCCTTGGTGACCTTCGAGGCGCCGGGGCCCTCCCCCACCACCACCGCGGTGGTCTTGCCCGACACGCTGCCCGGCGACTTGCCGCCCCGCTCCTTGATGGCGGCCTCGGCCTCCTCCCGGCTGAAGCCCTCCAGCGTGCCGGTGACGACCACGCTCATCCCCGCCAGCACTTTGGGCCGGGTGTCGCCGCCCGTGGGTCCCTGGAAGTTGAGCCCCGCGGCCCGCAGCCGCTCGATCAGCTCGCGGTTGGCGGGATCGGCGAACCAGGTGTGGAGGGACTCGGCGATGATCGCGCCCACCCCGTCGGCCGCCGCCAGCGCCTCCACCGAGCTGCCCATGATGCGGTCGAGGTCGCCGAACGCCGCGGTCAGGGCCTCGGCCGCCGCCGGGCCCAGGTGGCGGATGTTGAGGCCCACGAGCAGCCGGGGCAGGGGCCGGCGGCGCGAGGCCTCGATCGAGGCCCGCAGGTTGGCGGCCGACAGCGCGCCCATCCGCTCCAGCTGCTCGACCCGGTCCCAGTCGAGGTGGTACAGGTCGGCCACGCTGGCCACCATGCCCGCGTCGATGAGCTGGGCGATGCGCTTGCCGCCGAGGGCATCGATGTCGAGGGCGCCCCGGCTCGCGAAGTGCTCGATGGCCCCGTTGCGCTGGATCGGGCACTCGGGGTGGATGCAACGGTGCTCGGCCTCACCCTCCGGGCGCACCAGCGTCGAGCCCACGGGGCAC
>JBKPRV010000398.1:0-7384 GCA_046734715.1 Actinomycetota bacterium
GCGCCGGCGCCCGAGCCGTCGGCAACGGCAGCCGCGCCTGCCGCGGCGCCCCCGGGCGGAGCAGGGGCAGCGGGGACCGGGGACCTCGACGAGCTCGCCCACAAGCTCTACGACCGCATCCGCTGGCGCATGCGCTCCGAGCTGCGCCTCGACATGGAACGTGCCGGGCTGGGTGCCGGCACCAGCCACTGAGACCGGAGAGGAGGAGACGTGTCCCAGGACGTGCAGCGCGACCCGGCGGTTGCCTACACCTTCAAGGTCAGGATCGACGGCCAGGAGCTGGGCCTGTGGAACAGCTTCGAGGGCCTGGGCATGGAGACGACGATCGAGACCCGTGAGGAGGGCGGCAACAACCAGTTCGTCCACCAGCTCCCCGGCCGGCTCAAGTACACCAACGTGAAGTTCAGCCGGCCGGTCGGTCCCGACAGCTCCAAAGTGGCCCAGTGGCTGTCGGGCATGGCCACCGGGGTGCGCCGCACCACGGCGTCCATCACCGCCATCGGGCCCGACAACAAAGAGATCGTGTCGTGGAGCCTCGACGGCGTGGTCCCGGTGCGCTGGACCGGTCCCACCTTCAACGTCGAGTCGCCCAAGGTCGCCAACGAGACCCTGGAGATGGCGTACCACGGCTTCATCGAGGCGGCCGCACCCGCCGCCGGGGGCTGAGACCGTGCCCGCGTCCACCCGCGAGAGCATCCTCAAGGCGTCGCTGACCATCCTGGAGCCGAAGGCCGGCGGCGGGATGAGCGAGCTCGACAGCATCGAGTTCCCGTTCAACCCCAAGGAATGGTCGGTCACCCACAGCGCCGAGTGGAAGACCGAGACCACCAAGAAGGGCACGCCGCCGCCCGAGTTCAAGGGGCCCAAGCCGGCCTCGGCGTCGGTGGAGATCTTCCTGGACGAGTCCGACAAGGACGGGGGCGACATCTCCACGACCGTGAACCGGCTCAAGACCCTGGTGTCGCCCGAGCCCAACAGCGTCTCCAGCCAGAAGCCGTCCGCCCCCCACGTGCTGTTCGAGTGGGGCGAGGCCATCCGCTTCAAGGGCTACGTCGAGTCGGTGGCCGTGAAGTACACGATGTTCCGGGGCCAGGGCACGCCCATCCGCGGGACCGTCACGGTGGCCATGAAGGAGTTCCCCCAGACCACGCCCAAGCAGAACCCCACGTCGGGCAGCACGACCGGCCACCGCACGCACCGGGTGGTGGCGGGCGACAGCCTCGCCTCCATCGCCTACGTCGAGTACGGCGACCCCAACGGTTGGCGCCGGCTGGCCGACGCCAACGGCATCGACGACCCGCTGCGGGTCCGGGACGGCACCGTGCTGCACGTCCCGCCGGCGTGAGGGGGCCCGCGTGACCGACGAGATCCGCCAGCACCAGTCCTCGACCTTCAAGGTCACCGTCGACGGCGCCGAGCTGCCCGCGGACGTCGAGCGGATCATGAGCTACGCCGTGGTCGAGGACAACCTCAACCTGCCCGACATGTTCCTCCTGTCGTTCCTCGACCCCGACCGCATCGCGCTGGAGAAGGGCGGCTTCAAGATGGCCTCCCAGGTGAGGATCGCGGTGCGGTCGGAGGCCAACACCGCGGGCGAGCCGCTGTTCTCCGGCGAGGTCACCGCCCTGGAGGTCGAGTTCGAGGCCGGCCGGACCCGCACGGTGGTGCGGGGCTTCGACCGCGCCAACCGCCTCTACCGGGGGCGCAAGACCCGGGCGTTCAAGGACGTCAAGTACTCCGACATCGTCAAGACGGTGGCCTCGGAGGCCGGCCTGGCCACGGGACGGATCGAGACTCCGCAGGGCCGGCCCTCGGAGCACGTGGCCCAGGCCAACACTACCGACGCCGAGTTCCTCTCCTCGCTGGCCGGCGAGGTCGGGTTCGTGCTGGTGGTCGAGGACGGCAAGGTCAACTTCCACCCGCCCACCGACTCGGCCGAGGCCCCCAGCGAGGGCAACCTCGACGCCCAGGACCCGCTCCAGCTGGTGCAGGGCGACAACCTGTTGCGCTTCAACGCCACCGTGACGGCCGACGCGCAGGTCAAGGAGGTGACCGTCCGGGGCTGGGACATCACCCAGAAGCAGGCGGTGGTGGCCACCGCGCCCGCCCAGTCGAACAGCGCCGCGGTCGGGCACAAGCCGGCCGAGCTGGCCCAGATGTTCGGCAACCCCGTGTTCGTGGCGACCGACATCCCCTTCGGCGAGGCCGAGCAGGTCGAGGCGGCATCCAAGGCGCTGGCCGACCAGATCGCCTCCACCCACGCGCTGATCGACGGCGTGGCCAGGGGCAACCCGGGGCTCAAGGCGGGCAAGGCCATCAGCCTGGGGGTGGCGGGAAAGCCGTTCGAGGGCAAGTACACGCTCACCGTGTCGCGCCACGTGTTCGACAACGGGGAGTACCTCACCCACTTCTCCTCCACCGGCCGCCACGAGCGCTCGCTGCTGGGCATGACCTCCTCGGGGGGCGGCGGCGGCCGGGCCGTCAGCCCCGCCGCCGTCACCGCGCCGATCCCGGGGGTGGTGAGCGCCATCGTCACCAACATCAAGGACGAGGAGGAGCTGGGGCGGGTCAAGGTGAAGATCCCCAGCCTCGACGAGCAGTTCGAGAGCGGCTGGCTCCGGGTGGCCCAGCCCGGTGCCGGGCCCGAGCGCGGCGCGCTGGTCCTCCCCGAGGTGGACGACGAGGTGCTGATCACCTTCGAGCACGGCGACATCCGCCGCGGCTACGTGATAGGCGGGCTCTACAACGGCAAGGACAAGCCCGCCTCGCCCCAGCTCGAGGGCAACATCGGCTCCGACGGCAAGGTGGACAAGCGCAGCTTCACGTCCCGCAAGGGGCACTTCCAGGTGTACTCCGACGCCGACGGCGACGAGTACATCGAGCTGTCCTCGAAGGACCACGAGTTCGCCCTGAAGCTGGCCAAGGACGCCGAGGGCGGGGCGATCCTGCTCACCAGCAAGAACCTGGTCAAGATCGACGCCCAGGGGGACATCACGATCGTGTCCAAGGGCAAGATCAACGTCGACGCCAGCGGTGAGCTGACCATGAAGGGCCAGAAGGTCAAGATCGACGCCCTGACCTCGCTGGAGCTGAACGGCCAGACGGTGAAGGTGGCCGGCGTCACCACCACCGAGCTGAGCGGCGCGCAGACCAAGGTGAAGGCCTCCGGCATGCTCGACCTCGACGGTGGCCCCATGGCCAACCTCCACGCCGGCATGGTGAGGATCAACTGATGGCCGCCGAGTTCATCGGCTCGGGCCTGGCGTTCCCGGTGCGCATCGATCCCACGGGATCGGTGGCGCTGGTCACCGAGCATGCCGAGATACGAGAGTCGATCCGGCTGATCCTCGGCACCGCGTTCGGCGAGCGGCCCATGCGCCCCGAGTTCGGCTGTGGCATCCACGACCTGGTGTTCGCACCGGCCAATGCCCGCACCGCGGGCCGGGCGGCCTTCGAGGTGCAGAGCTCGCTGGCCCGCTGGGAGCCCCGCATCACCGTCCAGGACATCGACGTGACGTTCGAGGAAGGCGGCATCGGGATCATGTACATCTCGATCACGTACACGATCCGCGGCACCAACGATCCTCGGAACCTGGTGTTCCCCTTCTACACCCTGCCCGCCGAGGAGTGATCGCCGTGCCGCTTCCCGCCCCCCACCTCGACGACCGCACGTTCCAGTCGCTGGTCGACGACTCCAAGCGGCTGGTCCAACAGCGCTGCCCCGAGTGGACCGACCACAACGTGCACGACCCGGGCGTCACCCTCATCGAGACGTTCGCCTACATGGTCGACCAGGTCCTGTGGCGGCTGAACCGGGTGCCGGACCGCACCTACGTCAAGTTCCTGGACCTGCTGGGGGTGCGGCTGCGGCCGCCCACCGCGGCCCGGGCGCCGATCACCTTCTGGCTGTCCGCGGCCCAGCCCACGACCCTGAGCATCCCGCCGGGCACGCAGGTGGCAACGCCCCGCACCGAGGCCGACGCGATCGTGTTCAGCACGCTCCACCAGCTGGACATCGTGCCCTGCGAGATGGCGGTGCTGGCCACCGCAGTAGATGGCACCCAGACCGACCAGACCGCCACCGTGAACCACGGCGAGGGGTTCTGGTGCTTCGGCGCGCCGCCCCGGGTCCCGACCATCGACGACTGCTTCTACGTCGGGCTGTCCAACGCGGTGCCGTCGTGCGCGGTGACGCTGCGCTTCGAATGCCCGGTCTCGGGCGTGGGCATCGACCCCCGCTACCCCCCGCTGCGCTGGGAGGCCTGGGACGGCGAGCGCTGGATCGGCTGCGAGGTCGACAGCGACGGCACCGGCGGCTTCAACTGGTCGGGCGACATCGTGCTGCACGTGCCCGCCGGCCACCGGCCGCACGCCGCCATCGTGTCGCAGGCCGCGGGCTGGCTGCGCTGCCGGGTGATCGAGGCCGAGACGTGGCAGCCGGCGTACGAGACCTCGCCCCGCATCACCAAGGTCGCGGCGTTCACCAGCGGCGGGACCACCGAGGCGATCAACGCCGAGATCGTGTCCGACGAGATCGTGGGCGAGTCCGAGGGCGTGCCCGCGCAGCGCTTCCTGCTGCGGAACCGCCCCGTCGTCCCCGGCGAGCACGCGCTCGATCACGAGGTGGACACCTCCAGCCCCAACGGGTGGGAGCCGTGGACCGAGGTCGAGGACTTCGCCGGCTCCGGGCCCGAGGACCGCCACTTCCTCATCGACCACACCAGCGGCGAGATCGTGTTCGGCCCCGCGGTGCGCGAGCCGGACGGCAGCTTCCGCCACTATGGCGCGGTGCCGGCCAAGAGCACGGCGGTACGCATCCGGCGCTACCGCACCGGCGGAGGCCAGCGGGGCAACGTGGCCCGCTACGGCGTCAGCGTGCTCAAGAGCTCGGTGCCGTTCGTGGCCACCGTCACCAACCGCCGCCCGGCGCAGGGCGGCACCGACGGCGAGGACGTCGAGAACGCCAAGCTGCGCGGCCCCCTGCTGCTGCGCACCCGCCAGCGAGCGGTCACCGCCGAGGACTACGAGAACCTGGCCCGAGCGGCGGCGCCCGACGTCGCCCGGGTCCACTGCGTGCCGGTGGAGGACCCCGCGGGCGTGGGCGGCGTCCGGGTGCTGGTGGTGCCGTCCGTCGACGACGGTGAGCACAACAGCCTGGAGTTCCACCAGCTCATGCTGAGCGACGACGTGTACGAGCGGGTGGTCGACTACCTGGACGAGCGGCGCACCATCGGCGCGCGCGTGCTCGTCCAGCCACCCGACTACGTGGGCGTCACGGTCGTGACCCGGCTGCGGGCGCGGCCCAAGGCCGACCCCCAGGCGCTGGAACAGGACGCCATGGCCGCCCTGTACGGCTACTTCCACCCGGTGCGGGGCGGACCGGACGGTACCGGCTGGCCGTTCGGGCGGGCCATCGTGGGCGGCGAGGTGTACGCCGTGCTGCAACGCCTCCCGGGCGTCGACTTCGTGGAGGAGGTGCGGCTGTTCCCCGCCGACCCGGTGGAGCGCACCCGTGAGGCGCAGGTCGACCGGCTCGACCTCGGCGACCACGACCTCGTGTTCTCCTTCGGCCACCACGTGATGGTGCAGACATCGTGAGGGGCACCGTCCAGGAGCTGGCCACGCCGCACCCGCTGGGCTACCTGCTGCCCGCGCTCTACCACGACGACGACATCGCCCAGCGGTTCACCGCGGCGCTGGACATCGTGCTGGCGCCGGTGCTGGCCACGCTCGACTCCAGCCACGCCTACGTCGATCCCCTGCTCGCCCCGCTCGACTTCGTGGAGTGGCTGGCCGAGTGGGTCGGAGTCGAGCTGGACGCCTCCTGGCCCGAAGCCCGCCAGCGGGCGCTGGTGGCCCGGGCCGCCGACCTGTTCGCCTGGCGGGGGACGGTCCGCGGCGTGTCCGAGGCGGTCGCCATCTACACCGGGGTGGTGCCCGAGATCGTCGAGTCGGGGGCCACCGCGTGGACCGGCGCGCCGCCACCCTCGGGCGAGCTGCCGGGGTTCGCGGCCGGCGAGCTGGTGGTGCGCGTGCGGGTCCCGCCCGGGGACGCCGCGCTCATCGACCCGGTCCGGCTCGACCGCCTGGTGGCGGCGGCCAAGCCCGCCCACATCGCCCACCGGGTCGAGGTGTACGAGCTGACCCCCGCCGCTCCCCCGCCCCGGCGCCGCTCCACGCCTCGCCGCTCGGCGGCGCCGCCGCCGGAGCCTGAGCCGGACCAGGCGCCGGGCGACGTGGACGGCGACTGGCCGGCCGAGGGCGGGGACGAGGGCTGACCGGTGCCTCCCGGACCCGCGCTGCGCGTCGGCGACACCGCTCTCTGCCCGCTGTCGGACGGTCCCAAGCCCCACGTGGGCGGGCCCATCACGCCCGTCGCCGGCGTGCTGACGGTCATGATCGGTGGCCAGCCCGCGGCCGTCGCCAACAGCCTCCCGGGCGGCGTCCCGTGCGTGTCCCCCGCCCCGAACGGCATCGCCATGGGCAGCGCGACGGTGCTGATCGGAGGCTTCCCGGCCGCCCGCCTGGCCGACCTGACCATCCACGGCACCCCCGTCACCCCCGGGCCCGGCTGCCCGACCGTCATCGTGGGCGGCTGAGCTAAGGGGGCCTTAGGCCCCTCACCGGGTCCGGCAATGGGGAGGATGCCGGATGTAGGCAGGGGGCGCACGGGCGGAGGATCGGAGCATGACTCCCCTCCCCACCCTCACGCGCACCCTCGTGCGGGGCGCCACGCGCGACGACGTCCCTCGCATCGCCGACGTCATCTGGGCCGCGTACCAGGAGTTCGCCCCGGTCCTCGGCGCCATCTACCCCGGCTACCTGGCCGACCTGCTCGATGTCGAGGTGCGCCTCACCAGCGGCACCGTGCTGGTGGGCGAGGTGGACGGCACGGTCACCGGCACGGCCACCCTGTACACCGACGCCGCCGAGGGCGGCTTCGGCTGGCCGCCAGGCTGGGCCGTGGGCCGGGCGCTGGCCGTCGACCCGGACGCCCGCGGCCAGGGCACCGCGCGGGAGCTCGTGCGCGCCGTCATCGCCCGCGCCATGCGCGCCGGCGCCGACGAGCTGTGCCTGCACACCGGCGAGTTCATGACCGCGGCCATCGCCCTCTACGAGTCGCTCGGCTTCCGGCGGGACCCGGCTCACGACCTCGAGGTGACCGACCACCTCGGCATCGAGGGGGCCGAGCCGGTCACGCTGCTCGCCTACCGGCTGCGCCTCACCGGCGAAGTCCTCACCCCCGACTCGCTCGCGGGGAGGTGATCCCCATGCACCGCACCCACGGACACCCCTTCGACACCGGCCTGGCCCGCCGCCTCGGCGACGACCGGGCCGCCCACAGGGCTCGGCGCCGCTGGGCCGCAGGGGCAGCGTTGTGGCC
>JBKPRV010000399.1:0-6169 GCA_046734715.1 Actinomycetota bacterium
CGGTGAGGCCACGGGCCCGAGCGCCGCGCTCGAGGCGGCAGGTGGTCTCAGGCGGGAGCTCAGCGCCGCGAGGATGTCCTGGCCGGCCCGGGCGGCAACGGCCAGCATGTCGGCCGCCCCGGCCAGCGCGTAGGCCGGCTCGGGGACGCGGGCCGGGGCCGGCGTCCCGACCAGCGCGGCGACGTCGACCTCCACGCCCTCGACCCACAGCGCGGTCAGCGCCCGCTGGACCTGGGCCAGGGCCGACCGCCGCGGGGCGAGCACGGCGACCGTGGCGTGGCTGCGGTCGCCCAGGGTGTCGGCCACGAACCCGGTGAGGCTACCCACGCCCACCTGCACGAACACCCGGGCCCCGGCGTCGTGGTAGAGCCGCTCGACCAGCGGGCGGAACCGCACCGGCTCGCACAGGTGGCGCAGGTGGAGGGCGATGATGTCCTCCCGGGTGCCGGGGTAGGGCGCGATCGTGGTGGCCGACCACAGCGGGACCGCCGCGGGCCGCAGGTCCATACGCTCCAGGTGGGCCCGGAACTCGCCCAGGCTCCCGGCCATGGCCGGGGTGTGAAATCCCGACTGGAAGCCGAGCCGGTAGCCCAGCACGCTGCGGGCCCGGAGACGGCTCAGCGCCTCCTCCACCTGGGCCGGGACGCCGCACACCACCGACTGGTTGGGCGCGTTGTCGTGCGAGATCACGATGTCGTCCAACTCGGCCACCACCTCGGCCACCGGTCCCACGCCCGCGGCGAAGGCGGCGAAGTCGAGGTCCGGCAGCTCCACGGCCGACGGATCCACCGCCGCCAGCAGGTCGGCGGCGTGGGCGGGCGGGACCATCCCCGCGGCCACCGACCCGCACCACTCGCCGATGCTGTGGCCCGCCACCACGTCCGGCCGCACGCCCAGCCGGCACAGCACCGCGTCGAGGAAGATCCCGCTGCGGTAGATGGACGCGGTGCGGTGAGCCACGGACCCGTCCTCCACCGGCGGGGCCGGAAGCCCCACCCGGGCGCCGAGGGCGGGCAGGTCCATGGCCTCGAGGCCGAACACCGGCTCGACCCCGGGGAACAGGAACGCCACCGCGCCACCCGCGGCGACCAGGCCGGCCGGGCTGAACCAGATGTCGCTGCGGCCCCGCCACGGTCCACCCTCGGCCAGCAAGCGGCGGGCCAGGCGCAGCTTGCGCTCGTCGGGGTCGACGATGCCGAGCCGCACCGGTCCTGCCTCGGGCGAGGGCGGAGCCGGCGGCCGGTCGAGCTGGCGCGCCAGCTCGGCGGCATCGTCCCCGGCCAGCCACCACAGGCACTCCGTCACGGCCGGTCCCCGGCGGTCACGTGGCCGCGGACGATGTCGCTGCCCGCCGCCACCATGTCCTGGAGGATGCGCAGGTACTCGGTGACCACGCCCAGCTCTGCGGCGGACAGCCCGTTCCCGATCGGCGCAGCCGCCGGCGCGGGCGGCGGGGTGAGATCGAGGACGGGCGCGGTGTGGGCGGGCCGCAGGCCCTTGGGCAGCGGCTCGCCCGCCGCGGTGCGGACGAAGTGGCCGTTCACGACCCAGCCCGGCGCGGGTGGCGGGTTCTCCCAGCGCTCGGGGCGGCTGTCCCGGCCGGCGTGCAGTGCCCCGAGGTCGACGTCGACCCCCGCGACCACCAGCCGGGCGACCGCGTGCAGGAACCCGACGAGGCCGTGCTCGCCCGGTCGCTCGACCGGGATGGCCCCGTCCGACCCGCCCGGACCCAGTACGACAACGGTGCGCCCGCCCGCGGCGTCCTCATCGGGCACGACCCCGACCCGGGCCAGCGCGGCAGCGGCGATCCGGGACGCGAGCCCCACTGCCGGTCCGGCCACGAGGGCTAGGGCTTCGGCCTGGCGGTCCCGGTCCGAGCCGAAGGCCTGAGGGGCCAGCACCGCGCCGATCCACTCCCGGGCGTCGTCGTCGACGAGGTCCCTGAGGCCGGGGAAGGCAACCAGGAGATCCGCCGCCATGCCCACCCGGGCCGTCTCCGGCCCCGGTAGCAGGAACGTGACGCCGCCACGTGGTGGGTCGGCCGCTGCCCGGTACACGCCGTCCGGCGATCGCCCCGCTCGGGCCGCGGCCACCTTGGCCGCCAGGTCGTCGAGGTCGTGGGCGACGATGGCCAGCTCCACCGGGCCGTCTCCGGACGCGGACACCGCGGCGGCCACGTCCCGCAGGCGCCAGCGGTCAGCCTGGTGCAGGCCGTCGAGCGCGGCGCGGAGGCGCCGGTCCAGCTCGGCCAGGGACCCGGCCCGCAGCACGACCAGCTCGGCGGGCCAGTGGTGGCGCGCCACCGTGGGCAACGGGGCGGGCTCGCACTCCAGCACGGCGTGGAAGTTGGTGCCCCCGAAGCCGAACCCCGAGACCGCCGCCACCCGGCGGTCGGCCAGCCAGGGTCGGGCCCGGTCGAGGAACACGAACGGGCTGGTCCCGGGGTCCCAGCCCTCGATGGGCTGGGTCACATGCAGCGTGGGGGGCTGCACCCCGTAGTAGAGCGAGCGGGCCGCCTTGATCAGCGAGGCGATGCCCGCGGCGCACTTGATGTGGCCGATGTTGGATTTCACCGACCCCAGCACCACCGAGCCCGGGGGCGCACCGGCGGCGGTGAACACCGCGGTGGTCGTGCCGAGCTCGATGCGGTCCCCGGTGGGGGTGCCGGTGCCGTGCGCCTCGACCAGGCCCACTTCGGTGGGCGACAGCCCGGCCTCGGCATAGGTGCGGCGCACCGCCTTGACCTGGCCCTCCTGGTTGGGCGCGGTCAGGCCGAGGTGGCGACCGTCGGACGAGCCGGCCACGCCCTTGATCACCGCGTAGATCCGATCGCCGTCGCGCCGGGCGTCGGCCAGGCGCCGCAGCACCAGGCAGCCCGCGCCCTCGGCGAGGGTCATACCGTCGGCCGACGCGTCGAACGAGCGGCAGCGGCCCCGCCGGGACAGGGCCTGGGCCGCGCTGAAGCTCACGTAGTCCTGGGGCCCGTTGTGGAGGTCGACGCCGCCCAGCAGCACCAGGTCGCTCGAGCCGCCGTTCAGCTCGTTGCAGGCGATGTCGAGCGCCACCAGCACCGAGGCGCAGGCGGAGTCGACGGTGAGGTTCTTGCCCCCCAGGTCGAGCCGGTTGGCCACCCGCCCGGAGATGAGCGAGGTGAGCACGCCGGGCAGGCCGTCCTCGGTCAGCTCGGGCAGGAAGGCGTCGAGCTCGGGCGGCAAGGCCTCCAGCGGCACCCCGTGGGTCCGCAGCAAGAGGCGCAGCAGGAAGCCGGCGGGCAGGTCGGAGGCCCCACCCGAGCCGGTGGCGTAGATCACCGAGGCCCGGTCGCGGTCGAACCCGCCGTCGCCGTAGCCGGCGTCGTCGAGGGCACCGGCCGAGGCCACGAGCGCCATCAGCTGGGCGGGGTCGATGCTGGCCAGGCTGGCGGGCGGGATGCCCCAACGCAGGGCGTCGAAGCCCACGTCGGGCACGAAGCCGCCCCACTTGGACACGGACATGGGGTCGCGTCCCGCGCCGCGGGCCGAGCTGTCGTGGTCGGGGTCGTAGTGGCGGGCCAGGTTCCAGCGCGAGGGGGGCACCTCGGTCACCGAGTCGACCCCGTCCACGATGTTGGCCCAGAACGCCTCCACGTCGGGGGCGCCGGGCATCACGCAGGCCATGCCGACGACGGCCACGTCCCGCACCCGGAGAACTGCGTCAAGACTGTCCGTCGATGGCATCATCTAAGTCAACAGTGGACGGTAATCATGAGTAGTTGTCAACAAAGACGCCGACATCTACTCTGGGTGGACGCAACACACGGGGGGGAACCCGATGAGCACGGCCGGCAGCGCAACCCGCAGCGACCCGCTCTACGACAGCGTCCGCACGACGGTGGAGACGGCCATTCGTGACGTGGTAGGGGGCCTGTATTACGAGGAGTGCGAGGTGGGGCTCGCCTCGACCTTCGCCGAGGACATCCAGCTCGAGAGCATGGAGGTCATGGAGATCGCCGAGCGCCTGATCGAGGAGTACGAAGGCCGGGTCGACTTCGTGGCCTGGTTCGCCGACATGGAGCTCGACGACCTGATCGAGCTGACCGTCGGGAGCGTGGTGGACTTCATCGTGGCCTCGCTGGAGGACGCGGGCTGACGCGGTGGCCACCGTCCACGCCAACGGCGTCGACCTGCGGGTGAACCGCTACCGGGTCGGCCACGACGGCGGCCGGACCGTCGTGGTGTTCGTCCACGGCCTCGGCATCGTCGACCACTCGGGCCTCGCCTTCACCCTGGGCATGCCGCTGGCCACCGACGCCGAGACGGTCCTCTACGCCCTGCGGGGCCACGGCCACTCGCAGGTGGTTCCGTCCGGCTACCGGGTCGCCGACCACGTGGCCGACCTGGTGGCACTGCTCGACGCGCTCGGCGTCGACCAGCCCGTCCACCTGGTCGGCTGCAGTTACGGCGGCGCGGTGGTGGTGACCGCCGCGGCACGGCACGCCGCCCGGGTGGCGTCGCTGTTCCTGCTCGACCCCGTGCTGCCGGTGCCGGGCTGGCCCGAGCGGGTCCTGGCCCTGCTCGAGCCCGCGGCGGCGCGGCTGGCCGGCGACTACACCATCGAGGACGCCATGGCGGCGCTCGGGGGCGTGTCCCGCCGCAAGGCCGCGGCCGCGGCCCGGCGAGCGGAGCGGCTGCTGCTGGGAACCACCCTGCTGGACGACGTGCGCGCCGAGGGCCCGCTCGCCCCCGGGGACTTCGCCGGCATCGACTGCCCCGTGCTGGCCGTCTACGGCGATCGTTCCGAGATGGTGCCCCAGGCCGAGGCGCTGGTGGCCGTGGTGCCGCACGCCGAGGTCCGGCTCATCGAGGGCGCCGACCACCTCTCGGTGTTCGGCCACACCCGAGAGCTGGTGGCGCTGATCCGGCAGGCGGTCGGGCTCGCGCCCGTGGCCGGCCGCGGCTAGGGCCGGCGTGGGCCGCTTCCTGTTCGTCGTCCCCCCGCTCGAGGGCCATACCAACCCCACGGTGGCGGTCGGGCGCGAGCTGATGTGCCGGGGCCATGCCGTGGGCTGGACCGGCTACCCCGAGGTCACGCCCGCGCTGCTGCCGGCCAACGCCGCCTACATCCCCGTGGCGGCGCGGGCGCCCGAGGCGGTGGTCGACGCCATGGCGGTGCGCAGCCTGGCGCCGCCCACCGGGGCCGCCGGCTTCCGCTCGTTCTGGGAGGAGTTCGTGCTGCCCATCGGCCGCGACATGGTGCCGGGCACCGCGCTGGCGGTGGATGCGTTTGCCCCCGACGTGGTGGTGGCGGACCAGCACGCACTGGCGGGCGCCGCCATCGCCCTGCGGAGCGGACTGGTGTGGGCCACATCGGCCACCAGCTCCGCGGACCTGGTCGACCCGCTGGCGGCCATCCCCAAGGTGGGGGAGTGGCTGCGGCGGCGGATGCACGGGCTGCTGGTCGAAGCCGGGGTGCACGAGGCCGTCGCCGCGCGGGTCGATCCGCGCTTCTCGCCCCACCTCGTGCTGGGGTTCACCACCAACGAGCTGGTGGGTGCCGCCGAGCCGTTCCCTGACCACTGGGCACTGGTGGGCCCGGCCGTGGGCGTGCGGCCCGACGGCACGCCGTTCCCGTGGGACTGGCTCGCCGGGGACCGGCCGGTGGTGCTGGTCACGCTGGGCACGGTCAACTGGCGGGCCGGCGCCCGCTTCTTCGCGGTGGCCACCGAAGCGCTCGGGCTGCTCGACGTGCAGGTGGTGATGGCCGCGCCCCCGGACGTGGTGCCCGACCCGCCGCCCAACGTGTTGGTGGTGCCGAGGGTGCCGCAGGTGGCGGTGCTGCGCCGGGCCGACCTCGTGATCTGCCACGGCGGCCACAACACCGTGTGCGAATCCCTGGCCGCCGGGGTGCCGCTGGTGGTGGCGGCGGTGCGGGACGACCAGCCCTTCGTGGCCGACCAGGTGGTACGGGCCGGCGCGGGCGTCCGGGTGCGCTTCGGGCGGGTCACGGTGGCCGACCTGCGGGCCGCGGTGGAGACGGTGCTGGGCGATCCCCGCTTCTCGCCCCATCTCGTGCTGGGCTTCACCACCAACGACCTGGTGGGCGCGGCCGAGCCATTCCCGTGCCACTGGGCGCTGGTGGGCCCGGCCATCGGCGTGCGCCCGGACGGCACGCCGTTCCCGTGGGACTGGCT
>JBKPRV010000400.1:0-4424 GCA_046734715.1 Actinomycetota bacterium
TGGACGACGATGGCGCTGCCCTGGCGGGTGATCTCGGGCTCGGCCACCCCCAGGGCGTCGACCCGGGCCCGGATGATGTTCAGCGCCTGGTCGAGCTGCTCGCCCGAGGCGTTGCTGGTGGGGGCGAGCACCACCGACACGACCACACCAGGCGACACCACTGCGACCACCGCGCCTGCCACCACCGCGACCTCGGAGGGGGCGCTGGGCCTGGTCGAGGGCGAGAGCGCGGCGGCGCTCCAGCAGCAGCCCGGCACCACCACCACGACCGCGCCCCAGACGCCGCCCTCGACGGAAGCGCCGACCGGCCAGCCCCAGACCGGGGGCGAGACCGAGAACGGCATCCCGCTCACCTCGCGGGAGGAGGACGATCCCGACTCCGCGGTGATCCTGGGCGGCATCGGCGACACCGGTCCCTACCAGCTGGGGCCGTCGCTGGCCACCGGTCGCATCGTCAAGACCGCCTCAGCCGACATCCAGAACGGCCAGTGGCTGGTCCGCCTGGAGATGCGGGGCGGCGAGAACGGCATCGACAAGTTCAACGAGATCGCCTCGCAGTGCTACCAGGGCGCGCCGGACGTGTGCCCGAGCCAGCGGCTGGCCATCGTGCTCGACTCGGTGGTGCAGAGCGCGCCCACCATCCAGGCGCCCAGCTACACCAAGGACCAGATCCAGATCTCGGGCAGCTTCTCCGAGGGTGAGGCCAAGGACCTGGCCCTGGTGCTGCGCTACGGCTCGCTCCCGGTCGAGCTGGAGCGCCAGAGCGTGCAGACGGTGTCGGCCTCGCTGGGCACCGACTCGCTGCGGGCGGGCATCATCGCCGGCTTCGTGGGCCTCGGCCTGGTGGCGCTGTACATGCTGCTCTACTACCGGGCGCTGGGCGTCGTCGTGATCGTGGGCCTCACCGTGTGGGGCTCGCTCCTGTACACGATCGTGAGCTTCCTGGGTGAGACACAGGGCCTGGCGCTCACGCTGGCCGGCGTCACCGGCATCATCGTGTCCATCGGCGTGACCGTCGACTCGTACGTGGTGTTCTTCGAGCGCCTGAAAGACGAGGTCAAGGCCGGGCGCACGCTGCGCAGCTCGACCGAGCGGGCGTTCAAGCGGGCGTTCCGCACCATCCTGGCCGCCGACACCTCGGCGTTCATCGGCGCCGCGGTGCTCTGGTGGCTGACCGTGGGCTCGGTGCGCGGCTTCGCCTTCTTCCTCGGCCTGTCCACCGTGCTCGACGTGCTGGTGGCCTGGTTCTACACGCGGCCGACGGTCATCCTGCTCTCCGCCAGCCACTTCTTCACCGACATGCCGGTGTTCGGCGTGGCCCGGGGCCTGGCGGCCGCGCCCGAGCCGGAGCGCGACCGCGAGCTCACCGGGGCGGGGGTGGGTCGATGAGCAAGCGCACCCGCGGCACCAACGGCGACGGCGACGAGGCCGTGCCCGACGACGCCATCTCCGACGAGCCCACCGACCTGATCGAGGACGAGCCGATCGAGGACGAGCCGATCGAGGACGCCACCACGGAGGACGAGCCGATCGGTGACGGTGGCCGCGACGGTGAGGTCGGCGGGGCGCCGGACACGACGGTGCGGGGGCGGCGCCGCGGCACCCGGCCGGTGGCCAAGATGGCGGTCAACCGCTCGATCTGGAGCCGGCTGTACCACGGCGAGACCAACTTCGACTTCGTGGGCCGCAAGCGCCTGTGGTTCACCATCTCGCTGGTGGCGGTGGTCATCAGCCTCGGCTCGCTGGTGACCCGGGGCCTCAACCTCGGCATCGACTTCGAGGGCGGCGTGGTGTGGGAGGTGCCCGCGGCCGATGCGTCCGTGAGCGACGCCCGCCACGCGGTCGACCAGTTCGGCCTGGCCGGAGCCACCATCACGGTGCTCGAGTCCGACGAGGGCCGGACCATCCGGGTCGAGGCCGAGCCGGTCTCGGCCGAGAAGACCGACCAGGTCACGGCGTCGCTGGCCGAGCTCACGGGCTCGCAGACCGACCAGGTCAACCTCACCGAGGTGGGCCCGTCCTGGGGCGAGGAGATCAGCCGCAAGGCGCTGCGGGCCCTGATCGTGTTCCTCATCCTGGTCACGATCTACATCGCCCTCCGCTTCGAGCTGAAGATGGCGATCCCGACGCTCGCCGCTCTCGTCCACGACGTGATCATCACCGTGGGCGTCTACTCGATCACCGGGCTGGAGGTGACGCCCGCCACCGTCATCGCGGTGCTCACCATCCTCGGCTATTCCATCTACGACGGCATCGTGGTGTTCGACAAGGTCGACGAGAACACCCGGCTGGTGTCGTCCACCGGGGGCCTGAGCTACGGCGGCATGGTCAACGTGTCGCTCAACCAGGCCCTCATGCGTTCCTTGAACACCACGATCACCGCACTGCTGCCGGTGGCGTCGCTGCTGGTGGTGGGTTCGTGGATCATGGGGGCGCAGGTGCTGGAGGAGTTCGCCCTCGCCTTGCTCATCGGCCTGTTCTCCGGCGCATATTCGTCGATCTTCATCGCCTCGCCGATGCTGGCCGTGCTCAAGGAGCGCGAGCCCCGCTACCGCGACATCAAGCGGCGGGTGGAAGCCCGGGGCGGCGACGCCGAGGCCATGGCGACGGCGGTGGCCACCGGGCGGGTCTCGACCCCCGCCGCCCGGGCCGCCACCAGCACCGCCAAGGCCGGCACCCCCGGCAGCCTCAGCGGCCGGGCCATCCCGCCCCGCCCGCGCAAGAAGACCAAGGGCGCGCGGCGCTAGCGTCGCCCGCCGTCACGTGCGATCGGTCTAACGTCGCCCGCCATGACGCGCGATCCGTCGTGGCTGTTGGACCGGGTGCGCGATGTCCCTGACTTCCCGCAGCCGGGCATCGTCTTCAAGGACCTGACCCCGCTGATGGCGGACGTGGATGCCTACCGCTTCAGCGTGGACGCCATCGCCGACCACGCGGCCGGCCTCACGGTGGACAAGGTGGTGGGCATCGAGGCCCGCGGCTTCATCTGGGCCGCCCCTGTCGCCTACCGCATCGGGGCCGGCTTCGTCCCCGTCCGCAAGCCGGGCAAGCTGCCCTGGCAGACGGTCACCGAGTCCTACGAGCTCGAGTACGGCACCGACTCGCTGGACGTCCACGCCGACGCGGTGGCGCCCGGCGACTCGGTGCTGATCGTGGACGACGTCCTGGCCACCGGAGGCACCGCGGCCGCCACCGCCCGCCTGGTCGAACGCCTGGGTGGCCACCTCGCCGGTCTCGCCTTCGTGGTGGAGTTGGGTTTCCTGGGTGGGAGAGGAAAACTGACGGATCACGACATACTCAGCCTCATGACCGTTTAGGGCGATGTAGCAGGGAGGAGGCCCAGGGTGCCCACCGTCGATCGGGTCCTGCCATGGCGGCGCAACCACCAGCCGCCCGCGGACGAGGTCGCGCCCCTGCTCGCCGCGTTCCGGCGCCGGCACCCGAAGGCCCCCACCGCGCTGATCACCCGTGCCTACCTGCGCTCGGCCGACGCCCACCGGGGCCAGTCCCGCAACTCGGGCGAGCCCTTCGTGCAGCACCCCCTCGCGGTGGCCCGCATCGTGGCCGACTTCGGCCTCGACGACGTCACCGTGGCCGCCGCCCTGCTCCACGACACGGTGGAGGACACGGGCACCACCCTCGACGACATCGAGCGCGCCTTCGGCAGCGACGTGGCCGCCATCGTCGACGGGGTCACCAAGCTGGAGCGGGTCCAGTTCGACTCCCGCGAGGCCCAGCAGGCCGCCACCATGCGCAAGATGCTGGTGGCCATGGCCCGCGACCTGCGGGTCCTGATCATCAAGCTCGCCGACCGGCTGCACAACATGCGCACCATCGCGGCGCTCCCGGCCTGGAAGCAGGACCGCATCGCCCGCGAGACGCTCGACATCTACGCGCCGCTGGCCCACCGCCTCGGCATGCAGGACGTGAAGACCCAGCTGGAGGACCTGGCCTTCGCCGCCCTCCACCCCAAGCGCTACGCCGAGATCGACCACATGGTGTCGGTGCGCACGCCCGAGCGGGACATCTACCTCACCCAGGTGCTGGAGGAGGTGCGCCTGCGCCTGGCCGAGCTGCGCATCACCGCCGAGGTCACCGGGCGGCCCAAGCACCTCTACTCCATCTACGAGAAGATGGTGGTGAAGGGCCGCGAGTTCGACGACATCTTCGACCTGGTGGGCATGCGGGTCGTGGTCGAGTCGGTCAAGGACTGCTACGCCGCGCTCGGGTCCATCCACGCCACGTGGAAGCCGGTGCAGGGCCGGTTCAAGGACTACATCGCCATGCCCAAGTTCAACCTGTACCAGTCGCTGCACACGACGGTGATCGGGCCCCTGGGCAAGCCGCTGGAGGTGCAGATCCGCACCTGGGAGATGCACGCCCGGGCCGAGCAGGGCGTGGCCGCCCACTGGGCCTACAAGGAC
>JBKPRV010000401.1:0-7000 GCA_046734715.1 Actinomycetota bacterium
CGTCGAGGCCGTGCGCCGGGGCCTGGCCGGCGTGGCCGCCGACGTCGAGGCCCAGGCCCGGCCGCTGGCGGTCGACCTCGCCGCGGTGCGCTCCGCGGTCAGGCTGGCCTACGGGGCGGCCGACACGGTCACGCCCCCGGCATTCGGCCGCTGGTACGCCGCCCTCCTGCCCGGCGCTTCGCTCGAGGTGGTGGACGGGGCGGCCCACTACCTGGCCCTCGGCGCCTGGGGGCGCTTCCTGGCTAGCTTCACGTGATGCCACGCCTTCGCCAGGTCAGCCGGGACGACGCCGGCGCGCCGATCGTCACCGCCATGTACGACTTCATGTTCGGGCCCGACCGGGATCCGGTGGCCGATCCAGGCACCGCCACCGGCACACCCGGCGACTGGTGGACGACGTTCGCGCTGGTCCCGGACGTGCTGGAGCACTGCGTGGCCGGCTTCGCCCTGTACCGGTCCTCGAAGCGGACCCTGCCCGCCGAGCTACGAGAGCTGGGCCAGATCCGCACCGGCTGGGCCCGCCAGAGCCAGTTCGTGTTCTCCCAGCATGCCAAGTCGTGCCGGGCGCTGGGCATGCCCGAGGAGAAGATCGCCGCCATCCCGCACTGGCCGGTCGCCGACTGCTGGTCCCCGGTCGAGCGGGCCGTGCTGGCCTACACCGACGCGCTGGTGCTGGAGGGCGGGCGGGTGTCCGACGGCGTGTTCGCCGCGCTGCGCGAGCACCTGAGCGACGAGCAGATCCTGGAGCTGACCTACATCACCTGCCTGTACGAGATGCACGCCGTCATGAGCCGGGCGCTGCGGACCGAGTGGGACGACCGCGACGAGCCGATCGTCGAGGTGCCGGGTGACCACGCCTCCCTGGCGCCGGAGGTGGGCCGGACCTGAGCGCCCTAACTCAGTTCCGCTTGCCCTCGTCGGCCTCGACCTCGGCCACGAACTGCTCGACCGCCTGGCGGATCAGCTCCTTCATGGTGATCTCTCGCTGAGCGGCAGCGATCTTGGCGCGGCGGTGCAGCTCGCCGTCGATGTCGACGTGAAGCCTGGGCACGGTTGCCATCGTAGGTCCCCCTTGCACTCAAGTGGCGAACTGCACCAGACTGCCACTTGAGTGGCAGCAATGGCAGTTGCCACCGAAAGGGAACGGGGTGCCGTATGGCGGATCTGAAGGAGCAGGAGATCGCGGTCGAAGCGTTCGTCGATGCCGGCATCGACGCCCTGGCGTGCGGTGTGCTCGTCCACGCGGTCAAGGCCCTCGCGGACGCGCTGCTCGCAGACGAGGACGGTGCCCTCGTGCGCGTCCCGCCCGCCGGGCCCACCGTGGCAACAGAGCGGCGGACCGTCGACCTCGCGTACGGCCTCAACGCTCTGGCCGACGAGGCCGAGACGTGATCCGGGCCCGGTCGGTGATCGAAGCCGCGTTCGCGGGGTCGACGCCTGGTGTCACCCCCGTGTCACGGGCGTTGGGCGGATCCGGGCCGCCCACTCTGAGACCTGTTACTTCGGCGTCCACGCGCAGGGCAGGTGCTTGATCCCGTTGATGAAGCCCGACCGCAGCCGGGCCGGCTCGGCGGTGGCGTGGATGTCGGGTACGCGGCGCAGCAGCTCGGAGAACATCACGGTCATCTCGCGCCGGGCCAGGTGAGCGCCCAGGCAGAAGTGCGGGCCCGGGCCGCCGAAGCCGATGTGCTCGTTGGGCGTGCGGCCGATGTCGAAGATGTGGGGGTCGGTGAAGACGGCCTCGTCCCGGTTGCCGGACCAGTACCAGAGCACCACCTTGTCGCCCTGGACGAACTCGTGGCCGCCCAGGGTGGCGCCGTCCTGCGTGACGGTGCGCCGGAAGTGGATGACCGGCGAGGCCCAGCGGATGATCTCCTCCACCGCGGTGGGCGCCATGCCGTCGATGTCGGCCAGCCACCGCTCCTTCTGCTCGGGGTGCTCGGTCAGCGCCACCAGGCCGTGGGCGATGGCGTTGCGGGTGGTCTCGTTGCCCGCCGCCACCAGCAGCACGAAGAACGAGGCCAGCTCCTGGGGCGTGAGCTTCTCGCCGTCGACCTCGCTCACCACCAGGGCGGACACCAGGTCGTTGCCCGGGTCCTCGAGGCGGGCCTCGCCCAGCTCGGACACCAGCTGAGCCAGCTCGGCCCCGGCTGTGAGGATGGCCATGGTCACGCCGGCCGCGTCCTCGACGTTGTCGACGTACTCGGGGTCGGTGAACCCCAGGATGATGTTCGTGCGGTCGAACACGAACTGCTCGTAGCTGCGGGGGATGCCCATCATGTCGAGGATGATCCGCAGCGGCAGGCGGGCGGCCACCTCGGTGACGAAGTCGGCCTCGCCCTTGGCCGCCAGCTCGTCGACGATCTCGGCCGCGATGGCCTCGACGTCGGCCTTCATGAGGCCGAGCTGACGCGGGGTGAAGCCCCGGGACACTATCCGCCGCATGCGGGCGTGCCGGGGGTCGTCCATGTTGATCATGGAGCCGAAGAACTCACGGAAGTCCGGGGGCAGGTCGGCGATGTTGGTGCCCTCGCCGGAGCAGAACAGCTCGGGGTGCCGGGACGCCGTGACGATGTCGGCGTGCCGGGTGATGGAGAAGTAGGGCGTGTCCTCGATGCCCATCTCCGGCAGCCCGGGCATCATCATGGGCGCCACGGGCCGCTCGGCCCTCAGCAGCGCGAACGCCTCCGCCCGTTCGTCGAGCCCCCGAGTCCACCAGTCGAGGTCGGCCAGGTCGATGTCATCCACCGCGAGTGCCGTCATGGCAAGACGTTAGCTACGACGGGTGGGCCGATGACGGCCCCGTCAGCGAATTTCTGTCGCCCACACCACGAGGTTGTCGCGATGGAGCCCGTCGGGCCGTTGGGGCTGAGTGTCACGGGGTGGGCGTACGGTCCGGGCATGGCTACCTGGACCGAGTTCGCCGCCGAGGCGCCGGAGATCGCGGAGTTGGGGGAGAAGCGGTTGGCGGCGACGGGGTTGATGATGCTGGCGACCCTGCGCAAGGACGGGTTCCCGCGGATCAGTCCCAGTGAGCCGGTGCTGGCGAAGGACCGGTTGGTGTTGCACGACGACCGGTTGTGGCTGGGGATGATGCCCGACTCCACCAAGTCGAACGACCTCAAACGGGACGGGCGGTTCGCCCTGCACACGGCGACCGCCGACAAGATGGTGAGCGAGGGGGACGTGAAGTTCTGGGGCACGGCGACCCAGGTGACCGACCACGACACGCTCGTCCGGTTCGCCGACGCCATCTTCGAGTCGGTGGGCTACCGGTTCGAGGTGGGGACCTTCGACGCCTTCGACCTCGACCTGCTGGGCGCGTCGTCCGTGAAGGTCGACAAGGACACCCTGTACGTGAGCATCTGGACGCCGGGGGACGGGGTCAGGGTCGTGGAGAAGAAGTGATCCGGCGCATCTTGCGCAGCAGCACCTCCTGGACCACCGTCGCCACGTGGGTGCCGTCGGTGGTGAACACGTAGCCCACGCTGACGCCGCGTGAGCTCATCAGGCCGTGGCAGGTGAACGTCTGCAGGTGCCACTGGTCCGCCGCCACCGGGCGGTGGAAGTAGATGGCGTGGTCGAGGCTGGCCGACATGAACTGGTTGTCGAACGGCTGGTCGGGCGTGGCGTCGGGGTGGAGTGACACGACCGCCTCGGTGGGCAGGTCGTCCGACAGATAGGCCAGGGCGCACGCGTGCTGGGCCGGATCGGGCCCGATCTCGTCGACGATGCGCAGCCAGGCGGACACCTCGCCGTGGCCGCGGGACGCGCTGCGGCGGGAGAACAGGTCGCCCCAGCTGTCGTCGGCCAGCTCGTCGGGCGGCGCGGTCGGTGGCATCAGCGCCGTCTGGATCTCGGGGCCGCCCTCGTCCACCTGGTACGAGGCGGTCATCTCCAGGATCACGCCGGTCGACTGGCGCGCCGTGACCCGCCGGGTCAGGAACGAGCGGCCGTTGCGCACCCGGTCCACCTCGAAGCGGATCGGCTCGGTGTGGTCGCCCGAGCGGATGAAGTAGGCGTGCAGCGAGTGCACCCGGAAGTCGGGATCGACCGTGAAGGTGCCCGCCCGCAGGCCCTGGGCCACGATCTGCCCGCCGTACAGCCCGCCCCACGGGTACCGCGGCCCGGTCCCCACCCACACGTCGGTGCCGTGGGGCTCGAGCGCCATCATCGTCGTGAAGTCCACGGGCAGGAGTCTCGCCCGGCAACATGGGGCCGTGCCCACCCTGCTGGCCGACGTCGTCACCACCACCGAGGCCGTCGTGGCCAAGCGGGCCCGCTCCACCAAGGTGGCGGCCCTGGCCGACCTGCTCGCCCGGCTGGAAGGCGACGAGTTGCCCATCGTGGTCGCCTTCCTCATGGCCGCGCCCCGGCAGGGCAGGATCGGCGTCGGCTACCGCACCGTGGCCGCCATCGACGCCGAGCCCGCGGCCGAGACCGGCCTCACCATCCTCGACGCCGACCGTGCCCTCACCACCCTGGCCGGGCTGCACGGGCCGGGATCGCAGAAGGCCCGCAACGACGTGCTGGCCGACCTCATGGGGCGGGCCACCGAGCCCGAGCAGGACCTGCTGCGCCGCCTGCTCGTGGGCGAGCTGCGCCACGGCGCCCTCGAGGGCCTGGTCACCGACGCCACCGCCAAGGCGTTCGGAGTCCCGCTGACTGCGGTGCGGCGGGCGGCCATGCTGGCCGGCGACCTGGCGCGGGTGGCGGTCATCGCCCGCGACGAGGGCGAGGACGGGCTCGCCGCGGTGGGCCTCACCGTGCTGCGCGGCGTCCAGCCCATGCTGGCCCAGACCGCGGCCGACGTCCCCGAAGCGCTGGCCCTGGCCACCGGCAACGGCGACGGCGACGGCCTCGCGTCCATCGAGTGGAAGCTGGACGGCGCCCGCATCCAGGTCCACCGCCGCGGCGACGAGGTCCGCATCTACACCCGCAACCTCAACGACGTGACCGACCGGCTGCCCGGCATCGCCGACCTGGCCCGCTCGCTGCCCGCCACGGCGCTGGTGCTCGACGGCGAGGCCGTCGGCGTGGGCGAGGACGAGCTGCCCCGCACCTTCCAGGACACGATGTCCGCCTTCGGCCAGCAGGACGGCGTGGCCGGCGCGGGGCTCCGGTCCCGGTTCTTCGACCTGCTGCACCTCGACGGCGAGGACCTCCTCGACCACCCGCTGGCGGATCGGCTCGCGGCGCTGGAGCGGGTGGCGGGACCGTGGCGCATCCCCGGCGTGATCACCTCGGACCCGGCGGAGGGCCAGCGGGTGCTGGACGAGGCCCTGGCCGCGGGCCACGAGGGCGTCATGGTCAAGGACGCCTCCTCCCCCTACGAGGCCGGGCGCCGGGGCGGGGCGTGGCGCAAGGTCAAGCCGGTCCACACCCTCGACCTGGTGGTGCTGGCCGTCGAGTGGGGCAGCGGGCGGCGCCGGGGCTGGCTGTCCAACCTGCACCTCGGCGCCCGCGACCCCGAGGGCGGGTTCGTGATGGTGGGCAAGACGTTCAAGGGCCTGACCGACGAGCTGCTGGCCTGGCAGACCGAGCGCTTCCTCGACCTCGCCACCGACAAGGGAGACTGGGTGGTCCACGTGCGGCCCGAGCAGGTGGTGGAGATCGCGCTGGACGGCGTCCAGGCCTCCACCCGCTACCCGGGCGGCGTGGCCCTGCGCTTCGCCCGGGTCCGCCGCTACCGCGACGACAAGGGGCCGGACGAGGCCGACACCATCGAGGTCGTCCAGGCCATGCTCCCCGGCCACTGACGATCAGCCCGTCACGTCGGCCATCAGTGAGGCGAAGGCCTCGAAGCGACGGCGGGCGTCGTGGGCGGGGGCGCGGCCATAACCGGCGATGACGCCGGGGTACGCGGGGGTGCCCTGCCAGCCTCGGGCCAGGGGGGTGAGGCCGATGCCTCGGGCCGTGGCTTCGGCCATCACCTCGGCTTCGGTGGGACCGCCGTCGGGCCAGCGGACCAGGCCGTGCAGGCCGGCGGCCACGCCGCCGACGGAGACTCGCGGCGCGCGGGCGGCGAGGGTGGCGACGAAGTCGTCCCGGCGGCGGCGGTAGGTCGAGCGCATGCGGCGCAGGTGGCGGTCGAGGACCTGGTCCCCCAACAGCGAGGCGACGACCAGCTGATCCAGCGAAGAGACCGTCGAGTGGAGGCCCAGGAGGCTGTCGATCGGGGCGGCCAGGGAGTCGGGGATCACCGCCCAGCCCAGCCGCAGGCCCGGGGCCAGGGTCTTGCTCAGCGTGCCGAGGTAGACGACCCGCTCGGGGTCGAGGCCCTGCACCGCGCCGATGGGCTGGCGGTCGTAGCGCAGCTCGCCGTCGTAGTCGTCCTCCAGCACGACGCCCCCGGTGGCCCGGGCCCAGGCCAGCAGGGCGCTGCGGCGGGCGGGGCCCAGCGTCACCCCCAGCAGCGACTGGCGGGCGGGCGTGACCAGCACCGCGCCGGCGCCCGTGGCGGCCAGGGCGTCGACCACCACCCCGTCGGCGTCGACCGGCGCGGGCACGACCGCGGCGCCCGCGGCGCTGGCGATGTCCCGGTGGAACGGCAGGCACGGGTCCTCCAGGGCCACGACCCGGTGGCCCGTGGCCACCAGGGCGGCGGCCACGACCCCCAGCAGGTGGTCGAACCCGGCACCCACCACCACCTGGTCCGCACGGGCCACGACGCCGCGGGCCCGGCGCAGGTAGGCGGCCACCGCGTCCTGGAGCTCGGGCCGGCCCCGGGGCTCGACGTAGTCGAGGGCGTCGGCCGGACCGTCCCGCAGCACGGCCCGCACCGCGCCGGTCCACGCCCCCGCGGGGAAGGCGGACAGGTCGGGGGCACCCGCCCGCAGGTCGATGGCGGGCAGCGCCCGATGCGAGCGGGCCGCGGGCGCGGGCGGGACCACAGGCCGCGACGCCACCACGGTGCGCCCGCCGGGCCGGGTTGCCAGGTAGCCCTCCACCGCCAGCTGGGCGTAGGCGTCGACCACCGTGCCCCGGGCCACGCCCAGGT
>JBKPRV010000402.1:0-4560 GCA_046734715.1 Actinomycetota bacterium
TTCGGCGCCCTGCTGCTGTCGCACTACGAGGATTGCTTCACCCTCCTCCGGCTGCCGGGCACCAGCGTCGACGACCGCAACGCCAACCAGGTCATCCGCCAGCCCCTGCCTCCAGAGTTCGAGGAGTTCCAGAACGAGGACCGGCGCACCATCCTCGACATCGACCCGCCCGACCACACCCGCCTGCGGCGCCTCATGTCGAGCGCCTTCACCGTCCGCCAGGTCGAGCGGCTCCGGCCCCGGGTCCAGGCCCTGGTGGCCGGGCTCCTGGACGAGATGGCCGAGGCCGGCCGCGCCGGTGAGCCGGTCGACCTCATCGCCCGCTTCGCCTTCCCGCTGCCGTTCGTGGTCATCAGCGAGCTGCTGGGCATGCCCGAAGGCGACCGGGTCCAGCTGCGCTCCTGGTCGCACACCATGACCAAGTCGCTGGAGCCCCTGATGGACCCGAACGACTTCGGCGAGGTCATCGCCGCGAGCCAGAACATGCTCGCCCACCTCGAGGCCGCCATCGAGTGGAAGCGCGCCAACCCCGCCGACGACGTGCTGTCCGGCCTCATCGCGGCCGAGCAGGACGGCGACCGGCTCTCGCCCGAGGAGCTGATCAGCCAGGTCATGCTGCTCTACGTAGCGGGCCACGAGACCACGGTCAACCTCATCGGCAACGGCACCCTGGCGCTGTTGCGCCACCGCGACCAGCTCGAGCGCCTGGCCGGCGACCCGGCGCTCGACACCCCCGCGGTGGACGAACTGCTGCGCTACGACAGCCCGGTCCAGATGTCCCGCCGCATCGTGACCGCGGAGACGGAGCTGGCGGGCGAGACGGTCCAGCCCGGCGAGCTGGTGCTCACCCTGCTCGGCTCAGCCAACCGCGACGAGGGTCACTGGGGCCCCACCGCCGGCGAGCTCGACCTCGGGCGGCAGGGCGCCAGCGCCCTCCTGTCCTTCGGGGGCGGCGTCCATCACTGCCTCGGCGCGGCGCTCGCCCGCCTGGAGGGCGCGGAGGCCATCCCCGCGCTGATCCGGCGCTTCCCGAACCTGGAGCTGGTGACCGACGAGCCGGCCTGGAACGGCCGCTTCATCCTGCGTGGGCTCGACGCCCTTCCGGTAGCGGTCTAGGTCAGACCCGCAGGAAGCGGCTGAGCGCCCACGCCGACCCGGCGGCGCCGATGGTGATGCCCAGCAGGATCACGACGATCACCGTCAGGCGAACCTCGCTGGCCGAGGCCACGAAGCCCTCCATGATCGAGCGGTAGTCGCGGTTCTGGGCCGCGTTGTCCATGGCCCGGTCCACCGCCACCAGGGCCCCGACCGCGAACAGCGCGCCGATCAGCCCCTGGACGATGCCCTCCATCATGAACGGCACCCGGATGAACCAGTTGGTGGCGCCCACCAGCTTCATGACCTCGATCTCCCGGCGGCGGGCGAACATGGCCATGCGGATGGCGTTGAGGATCAGCAGCAGCGCCGCCATCAGCAGCCCGATGCCGACGACCAGCATGGCGAGCTGGGCGAAGTGGGACACCGCGGTGATGGTCTTGACGCTCTCGGACTCGTCGGTGACCAGCTCGACCCCCGGCTGCGCCAGCAGCTGGTCGCCCAGGCTGCGCATGAGGTTGACGTCCTTGGACTCGGGCGACAGCCGGTAGGAGTCCGGGACGCGGGTGCCGTTCTCGATCTTGTCCCGCAGCGCCTCGTTGCGGGCGAACAGGCGCAGCGCCTCCTCGCGGCTCGCGTCGAGGTCGACATAGCGCCAGTCGCCGACCTCGGGGCTGTCCTTGATGAACTCCTCGATGGCGTCCCGCTGCTCGGGGGTCACGTCGGACTTGAGGAAGGCGATGACCTCGATGCCGTCGTTCCAGCGCTGCGACACGTTGTCCACGCCTTGGCCGACCAGCAGGGTCGAGCCGAACAGGGCCAGGGACACCCCCACGGTCACGATGGCGGCGATGGAGAGGGTGATGTTGCGGCGGAGGTTGTTGGTGGTCTCCCGGAGGACGTAGTCGAACTTCACTGATACACCCCTCGGGCCTGGTCCCGGATGATCGTCCCCTGGTCGAGCTCGATCACCCGGCGCTGCATGGTGTCGACGATGGAGCGGTCGTGGGTGGCCATGACCACCGTCGTGCCGGTGCGGTTGATGCGGTCGAGGAGGCGCATGATCCCCACCGAGGTGGCGGGGTCCAGGTTGCCGGTGGGCTCGTCGGCCAGCAGGATCAGCGGCCGGTTCACGAAGGCGCGGGCGATCGAGACCCGCTGCTGCTCGCCACCGGACAGCTCCTCCGGCAGGTTGCCGGTCTTGGTGTCGAGGCCGACCAGCTCGAGGATGGCGGGCACCTGGGCCTTGACCACATGACGGGGCCGGCCGATGACCTCGAGGGCGAAGGCCACGTTCTCGTAGACCGTCTTGTTGGTCAGCAGCTTGTAGTCCTGGAAGATGCAGCCGATGTTGCGGCGCAGGTAAGGCACCCGCCACGAGGACAGCCGGGCGATGTCCTTGCCGGCCACGAAGATGCGGCCGCGATCCGCCGTCTCCTCCCGGTTGATGAGGCGCAGCACCGTCGACTTGCCCGAGCCCGAGGGGCCCACGAGGAAGACGAACTCGCCCTTCTCGATGGTGGCGGTGGCGTGGGCCAGCGCCTCGACGTTGCCCTTGTAGATCTTGCTGACGTTCTCGAAGGTGATCATCGTCTCTCAGGCCGCGCGACCCGGCGGGGTAAGGCGCGACGGGAGCGGCGGGCGGCTCGGTTCCCCAGTCATTGCGATGAGGTTACAAGTACCGCGCGGCCTGGCGGACATCGCGGATCGACCGTAGTCGGAAACGCGTTCTGTTCGTCGGATGCTCACTGGCCGGAGGACTCACCCCGCCGCCACTGGAGGTAGGCCTCCATGAACGGATCGAGGTCGCCGTCCAGCACCCCGGACACGTTGCCGGTCTCGTGCTCGGACCGCAGGTCCTTGACCATCTGGTAGGGCTGGAGCACATAGCTGCGGATCTGGCTGCCGAAGCCCACCCGCTGCTGGTCGCCGCGGATCTCGTCCAGCTCGGCCTCGCGCCGCTGGCGCTCCAGATCGGCCAGCTTGGCCCGCAGCATGGACATGGCCCGGTCCCGGTTCTGGAACTGGCTGCGCTCGACCTGGCAGGACACCACCACCCCGGTGGGGATGTGGGTGAGGCGCACGGCCGACGACGTCTTGTTGACGTGCTGGCCGCCCGCCCCGGACGCCCGGAAGACGTCCATCTTGATGTCCTTGTCGTCGATCTCGACGGTGGCGTCGCCGTCGTCGAGCATGGGCACGACCTGGAGGGCGGCGAAGGCGGTCTGGCGCTTGCCCTGCGCATTGAACGGGCTCATGCGCACCAGCCGGTGCACGCCCCGCTCGGCCTGGAGGTAGCCGTAGGCGTAGCGGCCCTTGACCACGAACTCGGCCGACGACAGGCCCGCCTCCGAGCCCTCGGTGAACTCGTCGACCTCGACCTCGAAGCCCCGCCGCTCGGCCCAGCGGGTGTACATGCGCAGCAGCATCTCGGCCCAGTCCTGGGCGTCGACCCCGCCCTCGCCCGCCTGGATCGTGACCAGCGCGTCGCGCTCGTCGTGCTCGCCGGAGAACATGGAGCGCAGCTCGACCCGCCGGAGGTCCGCGTCCAAGCCGGCCAGGGACTGCTCGACCTCGGCCAGGGACGCCTCGTCGGCCTCGTCGCGGGCCAGCTCGTAGAGCGTCTCGGCGTCGTCGAGGCGGCCGGCCAGGCCCTCGTAGTGGTCGAGGTCGTCGATCACGCCCGCCAGCTCGCTGGTCACCCGCTTGGCCCGCTCGGGGTCGTCCCACAGGTCGGGGCGCGACGCCTCGGCCTCCAGCTGGGGCCGGCGGGCGCGCAGCTCGTCGACCCGGAGGTAGCCCTCGGCCTCCTCCAGCCGGGCTCTGAGCGCCTTCAGCTCGTCGGACAGGTCTCGCATCGCTCCAGCCCCGGGCTAGCGCCCGTGGCACGCCTTGAACTTCTTGCCGGAGCCGCACGGGCACGGGGCATTGCGCGGCGTCTTGTCCCACTCCGTCTTGCGGACCGGGGTGTTGGTGGCGGCGGTGGCCGTGGCCGTAGCGCCGCCCCCGGTGGCCCCGTTGGCCCCGTTGCCCGCGGTCGCACCGCCGGCCGCAGCCTCCGCTCGGGCCGCCGCGGCCATGCTGGCTGACCCGCCGGCCGAGGACGGGTCCTCGGGCGAGGAGTACTGCACGTTGCGCAGGCCGTCGTCGGCGGACGGCGCGTCCTGGGGGGCGTCCACCGGAGTGGCCGACCCGCCGCCGTCCACCGGCACCTCCTGGCGGACCTCGATCTCGACGTGCATCAGGTAGCGGATGGCGTCGGTCCAGATGCCGTGCATCATCTGGCCGAACATGTCGAAGCCCTCGCGCTGCCACTCGACCAGCGGGTCCTTCTGGCCCATGGCCCGCAGGTTGATGCCCTCGCGCAGGTAGTCCATCTCGTAGAGGTGGGCCCGCCAGCGCTGGTCGATGACGCTCAGCATCACCCGGCGCTCCAGGCGCCGCATGCGGTCGGGCGTGAGCTTG
>JBKPRV010000403.1:0-8721 GCA_046734715.1 Actinomycetota bacterium
CTACACCGACCTGGCCGCGGTGGTGGGCCCGCTGTACGACGACCCGGCCACGCCCGCGGCCCGCGCCCGCGCCCTGAGCCTGGGGCTGGCGCCGGGCGGGGTGGTGGTGGCGCCGCCGGGGCTGGTGGGGTTCTGGGTGGCCCGCACCTGGCCGACGGTCGAGCCCGGCAGCGTGATCGTCCCCGCCACCACCGAGCCGGGGCGGGCGGAGTGCGCCGCGCGCGAGGCCGCGGCCGAAGGCCGGCCGGTGCTGTTTGTCACCGACACCCTCGACGACATCCCCGAGGCCGTGCCCGGGGTCGAGGTCGTGGTCTGGGACGGCGACCTGGCCATCCCCCGGTCGCTGCTGGATGTGGCGGGCCCGCTGGTGGCCTGGGCGTCCTGACGGGCCGTCAGGGACAGGCCGCTAGGGTCGGGCCTCGTGAGCGAGCCTGTCGAGCGAACCAGAGGCACAGTGCGTTACGCGGCCCCGTGGGCCGAGCGCTCATTGCGCGCAGCCCGAAGGGTGCGCCAATGAGCGACGTCGACTCGATCAACCTCACCCTGCTCGTGTTCCGCGTGGCGGTCGGGGCGGTCATGCTGGCCCACGGCCTCAACCACATCTACGGCGGCGGGAAGATCGCCGGCACCGCCCGCTGGTTCGAGAGCCTGGGCATGCGGCCTGGCATCGTGCACGCCTGGCTGGCGAGCCTGACCGAGGTGGCCGGCGGCATCGCGCTGATCCTGGGCCTGCTCACGCCGCTCGGGGGCGCGGCGGTCATCGGCGTGATGCTGGTGGCCTGGATCACCAACCACCGCGGCAACGGCTTCTTCATCTTCCGCCCCGGTGAGGGCTGGGAGTACGTGATGACCCTCACCTTCTGCGGCCTGGCGCTGGCGGTGCTGGGGCCGGGCGAATGGTCGCTGGACGAGGCCATCGGCTGGCGCGACGACCTGATCGGCACCACCGGGCTGCTCATCGCCGTGCTGGCCGGGGGCGGCGGTGCCGGCCTGCTGCTGGCCACCGCGTGGCGGCCCAAGGCCGAGCCCGCCGAGGCCTGACCTACTTACCGGTCGTGGACCAGTGCCATGGCTCCTCGGGCAGGTTGTAGAACCCGTAGTCCGCGGCGTGGGCCGATAGCCAGCTGAAGCACGACGAGCTCCGGGTGATGGTGCCACCGCCGTTGCAGGTGAAGTCGATGGCCAGGCCCACCTCGTGCTGCGAGAAGCCCGGCTTGGCCGTCGGCGGATCGCACTGGGACGCGGGCATCTCGTAGATGGCGTAGTTGGACGTGCCGCAATGGGCCATCCGCAGCTGGATCTGCGCGTTGGGGTCGCGATAGCCCCCGCCGCACAGCAGCACACCGTCGGCGGCGGCGTCCCGGAGCAGGGCGCTGAGGCTGTCGGCGATGGCTCCGGCCACCGTGATGGAGCCGCCCGTGGGGCAGCTCACCGTGGCCAGCCCCCCCGGCACGGGGGCGATGACGCCCGCGGGGCTGGATCCGGTGCCGGCACCGCTCACGGCCGCCAGCTGGGCGGCCAGCGCCGCCTGTTGCGCCTCGATCTGCGCGGACAGGGAGGCGTCCTGCGCGCGCAGCGCCTCCGCCTCGGCCAGCCGGGAGTTGAGCCGCGCCTCCAGGTCGGCCGCGAACTGCTGCTGCTGGCCCAGCGCGGTCTGGAGCTCGGCCAGGGCGGCGTCGGAGGTGGCCTTGCGGTCCGAGGCCAGCGTGGCGGCCTCCTGCTTGGCGGCCTGGTCGGTGACGAGCTGGGCTTGGGCCTGCTCCAGCTGGTCCATGAGGGCGGCGTCGTCGTCCGCCTGGATCTTGAGCAGCGCCGCCTTGACCGCGGCGTCGCTGAGCGAGCCCGAGCGGAAGATCTCCAGGGCGTTGTTGATGGGCGGGTCCATGAACGACTGGGCCACCATCCGATCGGTGGCCGCGTCCAGGGCCGTCACCAGGTCCTGGGCCGCCGTGACCTTGGCGTTGGCATCGGCCAGCGCGGCGTCTGCCGTGGCCTGGGCCTCGGCGGCCGCGTTCGCGTCGGCCTGCTGGGCGTCCACGTTGGCCTGCAGGTCGGCCAGCGCCTGCTGCACCACCGCGTCCTCGGCCCGCAGGGCGTCGATCTCGAGTGCGGCCTCGGCGGCCTGGCGGCGCACCTCGTCGCGCTGTTGCTCCGGCGTCGGCTGCTGGGCGTCGCTCACGGTCGGCGCGGCGGTGACCGTGGCGACCAGCGCCACGACGAGACCTCGTGTCAGGGCCGCCTTAAGGCTGAACGAATTCACGATGCTCCCCAGCTCGTACCGCCGCGCCTCGGGGCGAATGTAACGAATCAGGGCATGGCTGTCACCCAGTCGCAATGTAATTGCAGGTGGAAAGACATGGGTGGAGGGTCAGGACACCGGGGCGGGTTGGGGGACCGGCTCCACCCGTTCGGGCTCGGGCTCGGCCGTGACCTTCGGCAGCAGCCGGTCCAGCCACTCCGGGAGCCACCAGTTGCGGTCGCCCAAGAGCTCCATGGTGGCCGGCACCAGCACCAACCGGACGATGGTCGCGTCGAACAGCACGGCCACCGCCAGGCCCAGCCCGAACATCTTGAGCGACCGGCTCGATCCCAGGGCGAAGGCGCCGAACACGCACACCATGACCGCGGCCGCGGCCGTGATCACCCGGGCGGTGGCGGCCACCCCGTTGGCGACCGCGGTGGAGTTGTCGTGGTGACGCTCGTAGTCCTCGCGGATGCGGGACAGGAGGAAGACCTCGTAGTCCATGGACAGCCCGAAGATCACCGCGAAGAGCATCATCGGCACCCAGGCGTCGATGGGCCCGGGCCTGCCCACGCCCAGCAGGCCCAGGCCCCAGCCCCACTGGAACGTCGCCACCAGCACGCCGTAGCAGGCCCCCAGCGACAGCAGGTTGAGGACCACGGCCTTGAGCGGGACCAGCACGCTGCGGAACACGACCATCAGCAGCAGGAACGACAGGACCAGCACCGCCCCGGTGAACCACAGCAGCCGCGAGGCCACGAACTCGCCGAAGTCGATGGACGCGGCCGTCGCCCCGGTCACCCGGGCCGTCACCGTGGTGCCCTCCACGGTCTGGGGGGTCAGGTCGTCCCGGATGCTATGCACCAGGGCCTGGGTGTCCTCGGCCTGGGGCGAGGCGGTGGGGAAGATCTGCATGAGAGCCGCGTCACCCACGTCGTTGAGCAGGGGCGGGGTGGCGAAGCGAACCTCGGGCAGGTCGTCGAGGCGGTCGCGCAGGCCCATCAGCACCGTGAAGTCGATGGGGCCGCCGGGCAGCTCGGCCACGATGAGCAGGGGGCCGTTGGCGCCCGGCCCGAAGCCCTCGGAGATGAGGTCGTAGGCGCGGCGGGTGGTGTCGCTGGTCGGCCGGTTGCCGGCGTCCCCGAACCCGTGGCGCAGCTGGGTGGCGGGCAGGGCCAGCACCAGCAGCACCCCGGCCCCGGCGGCGAGGGCGGGCCAGGGCCGCCGCTGGACCCGGCGGCTCCACGCCCGCCACTGCTCCCGGCGGGCGGCCTCGCGCTCGCGCGTGCGCCCGGGCAACGACAGGCGGTCGATGTTGGTGCCCACGAAGCCGAACACCGCGGGCAGCAGGGTCACCGCCGCCACCATGGTGGTGAACACGCCGAGGGAGATGCCCACGGCCAGGCCCCGGATCATCTCCAGCCCGACGGTGAACATGCCCAGCACTGCGATCAGCACCACGCTCCCCGCCAGCAGGACCGCTCGCCCCGCGGTCTCGATGGCGCGGACGGTGGCCTGCTCGGGGTCCATCCCGTCGGCCAGGCCCTCCCGGTAGCGGGTGACGATGAACAGGGCGTAGTCGATGCCGACTCCGATCCCGATCATGGCCACGGCCTCGACCGCGTAGCTGGGCATGCCCATGAACGGGACCACCAGCGTGACCAGCGAGATGCCGGCGAGGATGCCGCAGGCCGCGGTGAGCAGCGGCAGGCCCATGGCCAGCACCGAGCCGAACGCGATCAGCAGCACGATCATGGCGGCCAGGAAGCCGTAGGTCTCGCTGGAGAAGTCCGGCGGCTCGGCGAACACGCTGCCGCCCAGCTCGACCCGGGTCCCGGGGACGTCCGCCTGCTCCACCAGCGCCCGGGCCCGGGCGGCCGCGGCGTCGTAGCGGTCCTCGCTCCGGTCGCCCATGTGGATGATGGCAAAGGCGATGGTGTCGTCGTCGCTGACGAAGTGCTCCCCGGCGTCGGTGTACGGGCTGATGATGTCGACCGGCGCCAGCGCCCGGTCGAGCTCGGCGAACAGGCTCCGCACGCCGTCGTGGACGGCCCGGTCGTTGACGTCGTCGGCCGCGAACACGATCTGCCCGGACTCGCCCGCATGGGTGGGGAACCCGTGCGCCTCGAGCACCTCCTGCGCTACCTGACTCTCGGACCCGGGCAAGGTGAAGTCGTTGACGAACTCGCCGCCATAGGCCGAGCTCAGGGACATCAGCCCCACCAGCAGGCCGGTCCAGCCGACCAACACCAACCACCGACGCCGGTAACAAGCGCGGCCCAGGCGCGTGAGCATCGTGACTGACCCCCTCCGAGCGAACTATGCAAGCCCCATTCGCCGGGCGCAACGGTCTCCGAATGGGCGTCTCCCGCTGTCTCTGCTGGTCACCCGGCCGGAGTGATGCGCCGACGGGTCGCCGTGGTCATGGTCGGAGGATGGGAGAGGTCGTCGGGGCCGACGCTGCGGCCGGAACCGTCGAAGTGCACGAGACCCCGCCAGTGGTGGCCGAGCGGTCCCCGGCGGACATCCTGCGCCTCTGCGTGGCCGCCGCCAGCCTGGCGATCGTGCTGCTGCTGCAGTGGCTGGCCGGGGACTCCGTGGTCGACAACACCCACGACCTGCTGCGGGGCGTCGACACCATCCCGTCCTGGCTGATCACGCTGGTCGTCGCCATCACCTGGCTGGCGGGCCTGGTCGCCTTCGTGGGCGGCGCCCTGGTGGGGCTCGCCCACCGGCGCTGGCGGGCGCTCGGGTCGGCGGCGTTGGGCGGGGCGCTGGGGCTGGTGATCGCCGCGCTGGTCGGGCTGGCGAACGCGCCGAGCGCGCCCACGCTGGCCCAGCGGCCCGATGCCCTCGACTTCTTCATCGACAACCCGACCGCCACCCAGCTCCTCGTGGCCATCACCGCCGGTGTCGCCACCGCGGCGGCGCCCTGGGTGGGCCGGGCCTGGCGGCGCTGGGCGTGGGTGGTGGTGTTCGGGGTGATGTTCGGCCGGCTGCTGGTCACGCCGGTCGACCTGACGTCGCTGCGCGCCGTGCTGGCGGGCTGGCTGGGCGGGGCCCTGGCCGTGGTCATCCTGGGGACGCCACCCCGGCGGGCCCGGGCCGCGGCCATCGCCGACGGCCTGGCGGACGTGGGCGTGCCCGTGAGCCGCATCGACCAGGCCAGCTTGGACGCCCGCGGCTCCACGCCGTACTTCGCCGACGCCCGCGACGGCCGCCGCCTGTTCGTGAAGGCGCTGGGGGTGGACGAGCGCAGCGCCGACCTGCTGTTCCGCTTCTACCGCCGGATCGTGCCTCGCGACCTCGGCGACGAGAAGGGCTTCCGGTCGCTGCGCCGGGCCGTCGAGCACGAGGCGCTGGTGGCGCTGGCCGCCCGCGACCTCGGCGTGCGCACCCCCCGGTTCGTCTCGCTGGCCACCGCCGAGCCGGCCTCGTTCGTGCTGGTGTACGAGGGCATCGACGGCAAGTCGCTGGACCGCGTCGACCCGGAGGGGGTCGACGACGACCTGCTCCAGGCCATCTGGGCCCAGGTCCAGCTGCTGCGGGACCGGCGCCTGGCGCACCGGGACCTGCGGCTCGCCAACGTGTTCATGGCCGCCGACCGCGCCGTGTGGATGATCGACTTCGGCTTCAGCGAGCTGGCGGCCAGCGACACGTTGCTGGCCAACGACGTGGCCGAGCTGCTGGCGGCCACCTCGCTGCACGTGGGCGTCGACCGTGCGGTCGCCGCGGCCGAGGCCGTGGTCGGGCCGGAGGTCACGGCCAGCGCACTGCCCCGGCTGCATCCCTGGGCCCTCAGCGGCGCCACCCGCACTGCGCTCAAGGAGCGGCCCGGCCACCTGGACCAGCTGCGGGCCCGGGTCCAGGCACCCGCGCCGGCGCCGGCCTGAGGCGGACCGGCGCGCCTGCCGGCCGGGGCTACCCTCCGCCCGTGAGCACCCCGGGAACCGCCCCCGCGGCCGCCGGTCCGTCCCGCCCGCGCCCGACGGAGAGCTTCGGCTACTTCGGCCGCATCGACGTCCAGCTGTCGACCATCGTCACCGTCGCCAGCGGTGTCGCCTACGTGATCGGCGTCCTGGTGACCGACTCCTACTGGCGGCGGCTGGGGACGAGCGCGGCGGCCGTCGGAGTGCAGACGGCCGACCGCATCGCGGTCACCGGCGTCATCGTCCTCGGCGCGGCGGCCACCGCCTTCGTGGCCGTGAGCGTCCTGGACCGGCGGGCTTCCGGTGGGGCCGCCGCCCACTTCCGCTGGCTGCTGTCGCCCTGGGCCAGCGTGGGTGCGCTGGCCATCCTGGCGGTGCTGCTGTCGGGTGGCTGGCGCCTGGTCACCTTCTGGACCATCGGTACCATGGTCGCCACCGCCCTCGTGGGGCTGCTCGGCGGTCGCTTCCCCGGCTTCGAGGGCCGCACCAACCTGGTGTTCGTGGCTGCGGTCTCGCTGCTGGTGTCGTCGGTGGCGGCCGAGCTGGATCTGCGGCTCGCCGGGCTCACGCTGGCCGAGACCACCAACGCCCACGACATCGAGCGGCCCATGCTGACCCGCCTCGGCCCGTCCATCCGGGGAGCGGTGGCCGTGGCGGCGGACCCCTCCGGCCCGCTGGCCGGGCGGCTCGACGGGCGCTGCGTGTGGCTGCTGGGCGACAGCGCCGACGACGACGTGGTGCGGGACCCGGCGGTCGGCGTCACCTTCACCCTCCCGGCCGGCGACCTCGCCTTCGAGCAGCTGAAGGACCACACCCGCTGCCGTCCCTGAGGATCGGGAGAAGCATGGACGGGCACGTCGGGAACTGACAGCGTAAGCGCGTGCCCTACGCCGCCCACAAGGTCGTACTCGAGAGTGTGTCCGATGCCTCCGGCCTCGCCCGGCTGATCCGCAACGGGACGATCACCGCCGATGGCGTGGTGGCGGTCGTGGGCAAGACCGAGGGCAACGGCGGGGTCAACGACTTCACGCGGATCCTCGCGGACCAGGCCTTCCGGGCCGCCCTGATCGAGCACGGCAGCCGCGGCCCGGACGAGGTCGCCGAGATCCCCATGGTGTGGTCGGGTGGGACCGACGGGGTGCTCACCCCTCACGCCACCGTGTTCGCCCGGGTGGAGGGCCCGCCGCAGCCGGACGCCGAGCCCCGCCTCACCGTCGGCGTGGCCATGAGCGACGTGATCCTGCCCGAGCACATCGGACGGCCGGAGATGGTGGCAACCGTGGCCGAGGGGGTGCGCCGGGCCATGGCCGACGGCGGCATCGAGGACCCGGCCGAGGTCCACTACGTGCAGACCAAGACGCCGCTGCTCACCATGGCCACCATCGAGCAGGCCCGGGCCCGGGGCCACGACACGGTGACCGACGAGCCGCTGGAGTCGATGAACCTGTCGAACGGCACCACCGCGCTGGGCATCGCCGTGGCCCTCGGCGAGATCGCCACGCCCACGGCCGAGCAGATCGGCCGTGACCTGTCGCTCTACTCCAGCGTCGCCTCGTGCTCGTCGGGCGTGGAGCTGGACCGGGCCCAGATCGTGGTGGTGGGCAACGCGCCCGGCGTGGGCGGCCGCTACCGCATCGGCCACTCGGTCATGCACGACGCCCTCGACGCCGCGGGCGTGTACGCCGCCATCCGCTCGGCCGGGCTCGACCTGCCCGAGCGCCCGGTGGCCGCCGACCTGGGCGACCGGCTGGTCAACGTGTTCCTCAAGTGCGAGGCCGACCCCACCGCCCGGCTGCGCGGGCGCCGCCAGGTGGCGCTGGACGACTCCGACGTCCACCACCACCGCCACATCAAGGGCGCGGTGGGCGGGGTGGTGGCTGCCGCGGTCGGCGACCCGGCGGTGTTCGTGTCGGTAGCCGCCCTGCACCAGGGACCGTCCGGTGGGGGCCCGGTAGCGGCGGTGGTGGATGTCGGGTCCGCCTAACATCCCGCTCCTGGAACACGTCAAGGCGAGACCCCTGGTCGCCAGCGTGCTCGTCCACCCCGTCCTGGCGGGACCGAGGCGGCGCTGCACCGTGCTGGCGGCCGGCTCCGCGGCAACCTGCCTGGCGGTGGACGAGGACGTGGTCGCCCTCGTGCCCGCCGACGGCGTTCGCCTGCCGTGTGCCGCGGTGCTGGTCGGCGACGGCCGGCTGCCGGCGGGCGACGACCTGGCCGTCGGGGAAGGCCGCGTGTGGGACCACGATCGTCCGGTGGGGACCGTGCGGCGTTGGTTCGACCCCCGGGTGCGCCTGAGCGCGGTCGATCCTGAGGCTGTGGCCCGCCTCGCGGCAGTGGTCCACGCCCAGCCCGCGCCCGACCCCGCCGTCCCCAGCGCTGCGGTCGAGGCGCTCGCCGACGACCCGGTCGCGGGGGTGGACGACCTGGTGGGGCGGGGCGGCGGCCTCACACCCGCGGGCGACGACCTGCTGGCGGGCTGCCTGGCCGCCCTGCGCGCCCGCCGAGTGCCGGTGGCCGATGCCCTGGGACGGGCGGTGCGCCTCCGAGCAC
>JBKPRV010000404.1:0-8624 GCA_046734715.1 Actinomycetota bacterium
CACCATCCGGGTCCCCATCTGGATGCCCTCCGCGCCGAGCGCGAAGGCCGCCGCCATCGTCGGGCCGTCGACGAAGCCGCCCGCGGCGATGATCGGCACGTCGACCTTCGAGGCGATCAACGGCAGCAGCACCATCGTCGACACCGGAGTCGGGCTCTTGAAGCCGCCACCCTCCCCGCCCTCGACCACCAGGCCGTCGACCCCGGCGTCGACCGCCTTCAGGGCACCGGCCAGATCGGGCACCACGTGGAACACCGTGAGCCCCCTCTCCTTGAGGGCCGCGGTGTAGCGCATCGGGCTGCCAGCCGAGGTCGTCACGAACTTCACGCCCTGGTCGGCCACGAACTCCACGATGTTCGGGTCCCGCACGAAGGCCTGGGCGATGTTCACGCCGAACGGCCTGTCGGTGAGATCCCGCATCTTGCGGATCTCCTCCCGCACGACATCCAGCTCGCCCGACGACGTCTCGATGATCCCGAACGCCCCGGCGTTGCTCACCGCGCTCGCCAACTGCGCCCGAGCGATCCACCCCATCGGCGCCTGCACGATCGGGATGTCCACCCCCAACGCCTTCGTCACCCGATTCTCGAACTCCATCCCCGCAACCTACGAATACCTGAATGCCCCCTCAAGTTCTCTCACCGTCGCTCACTCACGAGTGCTCGACGTCCGATGCCGCGTCAGCTTCCACCAAGTCCGCGAAGGCGCTCGCGGCCCGCTCGACCGCGACGTCGACGAGCTCGTCGGACAGCACGGTCGACGTGGCGAGGAGCCCCCGGGGGGCGAAGAACAAGCCGTGGTCGAGGCAGGCGAGGTGGAACGCGGCCATGCGCGGCCCGTCGGCCCGCTCAGGGATGGTCGGGGGCACGTCGGGGCTCAGGAACACGTTGAGCAGCGAGCCCGCCCGCCGCACGCTGAACGGCACGCCGTGCTCGGCCGCCGCCCGGGTCAGCCCGTCGGCCAGCCGGCCGCACCACTGGTCGATGGCCACGATCCGCTCCGCGGTCAGCTCACGGACCGAGGCCGCGCCGGCGGCCATCGTCACAGGGTTGGCGTTGAAGGTGCCCGACAACGGGAGCCCTCCCCGAGTGGGATCGGTGACCTGCAACACGTCAGCGCGGCCGCCCAGCGCACCGACCGGGAACCCGCCGCCGATGAGCTTGCCGAACGTGGTGAGATCCGGCTCGACCCCGGCCAGGGCCTGGGCACCGCCGGGAGCGAGGCGGAACGTGATGACCTCGTCCAGGACGAACAGGGCGCCGGCGGCCCGCGCCGCGTCGCCCACCCGGGCGAGGAAGCCCGGCGGGGCGGGGACCACGCCGGACGAGCCCATCACCGGCTCCAGGATCACGCAGGCGATCTCGTCGCCGCGGTCGGCGAGCACGGCCTCGAAGGCGGCGGCGTCACCGAACGGGGCGATGACGGTGTCGGGGCCGTCCTTCCCCAGGTTGCCTACCTCGTAGTCGTCGTAGCTGCCGTGGTACCCGTACCGGGCCATCAGCACCGTGCGCCGACCGGTCACCTCGCGGGCGACCATCGCCGCGTGCATGGTCGCCTCGGTGCCGGAGTTGCAGAACCGCACCCGCTCCACCGACGCGACCCGATCGATCAGCAGCTCGGCCAGCTCGAGCATGGGCTCGTTGGCCGCCGCCCAGCACGTTCCGCCGTCGAGCGCCCGACTCGCCGCCCCGACGATGGCCGGGTGCGCGTTGCCGTGGACGAGGGCCGTGTAGTTGCCCAGCAGGTCGAGGTATTCGTGGCCGTCGACGTCGCGCAGCCACGGTCCCGCCGCGCTGGCGATCGTCAGTGGGTACGGGGTGTGCCAGGCCGCGGCCCGGAAGTCGCCGCCCGGGAACAGCGTGGCCGAACGGCGGGCGCGCGCCGCCGACTCCGGCGTGCGCTCGTGGTAGCGGCGGGTGATGGGATCCACGGCGGTGCCTCCGGGTGGGTTGCTCCTGTTTCTACTCACAACCTGCGCCAGCCGTGTCGGTGTCTTCTGCGTCCCTCCTTGATTCAGCGTGACCGGGGTGGCGTTGGTGCTGCTGGTGCCGCGTGGTGCGGACGCGCTTGTACTTGCCGGTACCCACCGAGATTCACGCCGATGGCCCCGGCACACAGTGGACCCGCTCGGCTACCCCAACCCCACCAGGCCACGGGACGCAATTTCCGCCCACTGGAGGTTCACCTGGATCCACTGCTCGATCAGCAGGCCGTAGGTGTCGTACCGGTAGGTGGCGACGACGTCTGCTGACACGCGCTCGCCGGGCTCGAAGCTTCGGAACGGCTCGATCAGCTCGCCGGTGATGATGTAACGGGCGTTGACCACCGGCCAGTCGGCCCGCAGCTTCGTCACCTGCAGGTCGGCATCGCGCATGGCGGCGACCAGCGCGACGGGTTCGATCCGTTGGCCCGGCCCTTCCGTGGCGACCCGCCGCTCCGGGTAGCGGGCGTCGTAGACGCGTAGGTGGGCGGAGAGCTTGGCCATGCCCAGCGAGGCCATCTGGCCTCGGGTGAGCGTTTCGATGAGCTGGCCGGTGGTGGCAACATCCCGAGCTTCGATGACCGCGCGGTCGGACGTGTCGCTGGACCGGATGGGCAGCGTCGGGCGTCGCATAGGGTCGTCCTGGCGGTCCGCGCCTGGGGCACCGGCCGTTCCCGCCTGCTGTTCGAGGGCGCAGTCGGCTTGCTCGACCCCCCACTGGCTCAGCGTCAGCAGGTCGTCACCAAGCCACAACGGCCGGGCCCAGGTCACGTTCGGGTGGGGTCCGACCCGCTTCATCTCGGCGACGTAGGCCTCGTTGATCTCTCGCTGGGTGAAACGCCTGCCCCACCGGCTCCGGGCGATGACCGGGTTCTGGATGTTGAGAGGGGCGATCCACACCCTGAATCGCCCGGCGGCCGCTTCGACCATCCGCTTCGCATCGGTCATGCCGGGGATCCAGGGTTGCACGTGGAGTTGGACATCGACCCCGGCGTCGGCCAGGCGCTCGATGGTGGCGAACCGCTCGGCTCCGGTGTCCGCCTGGGGTTCGATGTCGCCGAGGACGGACTCGTCCAGTGACGGCACCGAGACGTTCACGTGGACCTTCCCGTAGCCGCCCAAGAGGTCCAGGTCGCGCTCGATCAGCGTGCCCTTCGTGACGATGACGAGGTCCCGGCTGTCGGCGACGAGCACCTCCAACGCGGCTCGGGTGACCTCGTGCTCGGCCTCGGCGTGGGCGTAGCAGTCGATGATGGCGCCGAGGCAGATGGTGTGCTCCCGGGGAACGGAGGGGAGTTGTCGCTCGAGGATGGCCCGAACCTCCTCAGCGGTGGCCAGAGGCTTCGACGGGCCCTGCGCGTAGCTGGCGCAGTAGGAGCAGCGGATGTCGCACGCGTCGTAGGTGGTCAACGCCCAGACGCTGCACATCGGTGAGTACTGCAGGACCGGCTGCTCGCCGCCATGCTCGGTGAGCGAGATCAGATGCTTGCTGGGCACGGGTCAGCTCCTGACAGGGATGAGGCGGCGTCGGCGCCCGGGCTCGCGGACGATGGATTCCCGGGGCAGATGGGCGCGCATGGCGGCAACGCACGCGGCCTGGTGCTCGAGACGGGCCAGCAGTACGTCGGGTGTGGGGTTGGACGCGCGGGGCACGTCCGTGGCACGCGCCTCGGCGGCCCGGGCCAAGGACAGAGCGAGCGCGTTGGTCGGGTCGTGGGTGCAGTCGCGACAGATCGGGGAGCGGCCGCACACCTGCTCGGCCTTCTCGTCGAAGAGGTCGACCAGTGACTGCTCGAAGACGTTGCCGAGGTTCACTTCCTTGCGCCAGTCCGAGGAGCACAGGTAGTAGTTCCCGTCGTACCCGATGAAGGGGTACAGGAACGGAACCCAGCATCGAGCCGCGTCGGCCTTCTCCTGAAGCATCTTCTCGGCGACGTCGCGGTAGGCGTGCCACGCGTCGACCTGCTCGTCGACCGGGAGCGAGCCGGCTCGGTTGACGAGGCTGAAGCGCACGAATCCCCTCGCGCCGCGCCGTGACCAGTACTCCTGCATGGAGGTCAGATGATCGGGATCGTCCCGGTGGTCGACCAGGACGATCAGCGAGATGCAGCGATCCCCCGCGGTCGCGAGGAAGTGCTCGACGTTGGTCCGGGTTCGTTCGAACGGGAGTTCGTAGACGGCTTCGTACTGCTCGTCGATCTCACCGACGTTGAGGCAAGCCATGGCGAGGCCGGCATCCAGCAGTTCCTCGGCTCTCCGTGGGCTCAGCAGCGCACCGTTCGTGTTGATGAGGGGCCGAAGGCCCGCCTGGGCGACGCGTCCGACGTACTCCACCACCCGGGGGTGGAGGAGCGGTTCGCCCATCCCGCAGAAGGACAGCCAGATCGTGTCGTCGTGAGTGTCGAAGTAGCCCGGTTGGACCTCCTGGAGCTCGACGAGCGCGTCGCGGTACTGAACGGCTCGCCCGAGCGCGGCGCTGAAGGTCGGCTCGTCGATGAGGCCCTGATGGGGGGTCTGGTCGCGTGGGCAGAACGAGCACTTGGCGTTGCACCTGCTGGTCAGTTCGATGTCCACGACGGCGGGGTGCAGCGGGAACTGCGGCGTGACCGATGGCATGGTGAGCATCGCGATCACGCAGCCTCGGCCGGCCACAGGACGGGGTTGGCGGCGGTGTCGATGACATCACCCGGTCGTCTGCCCGGGGTGTGGAGAGCGATGGCCAGCTCCTGCATCTCGTCGACGGGTTCGGCCACCCGAGCGCCGTCGGGCACGTAGACGACCGCCACGCTGTAGCGCGTGCGTCCGGTGGGGTTGCTCCGCGAGGCGTGCAACGTATACCCGGCGTGGAGCGTGGCGTCTCCGGCCCCGAACGCGCCATAGTCGGTGATCGAGAGATCGCACCCGTGGATCGTGGCAGTGTCCCCACCGCCGGGTGCTCCGATCTGCAGGTTGGTGCGATCGATCGAGCCGAAGCGGTGCGAGCCGTCGACGAAGTGCAGCCCTCCGACCTCCGCGGGCAGCCTCGCGAGGCTCACCCAACTCCGGGCCACGCCGACCTTGCCCTCCTCGATGACGTCGCCCGTATCGATCGGCAGGAAGACCTGGTCTTGGTGCCACATGGTGCGGATGCCGCCCGGCGGCTTCGCGAACAGCTGGTCGTACAGCAGACGGACCCGCTCCACCCCCAACGCCGCCGCTGCCAGTCGCGCGAGCCGGGGTGAGCACACCACGTCGCGAAACACCGGGTTCCGCTCGCACAGCTTGATGGCCGTGAAGTAGTCCACCGGCCGTTGCCGTGGCGCCCCGGGCGACTCGGCCCGGGCCCGCTCGATCTCGGCACGCGCCGCGATGCGGCAGCGTCGCACCCCGGGGTCACCCAAGGCCCCCCGCAGCATGGCGTGACCGTCTCGCTGAAAGGCCACGGCGTGGGTCGGCCCCCCATCGCCATCCACGCTGCGACGCTATCCCCCGAGCGTGTCCGCGTCCACGAGTGTGCAACCCAAGGCGGTCGGTACCATTGTCGGGTGGTAGAGGACTCCGAGCCGACGGGGGCTGCGCAGTCGGCTGGGCCGGCCTGGCAGCCGACCACCGCTGCGGCGAGACTCCAGGCGAGGGCAGAGCGGGTGATCGCCGGGGCCGCGGGAAGGAAGCGCCTGCTGCTGTATCGCTTCCTGTCCGAGTTCCCCTGGTATGTGAACAGCGGCGAGGGCGCCACGATCACCGACGTGGACGGCAGGAGCTACATCGACCTGATGGGCTCGTACGGGCCGAACCTGCTGGGTCACGCCCATCCGCGGGTGGAGCGGGCTGCCACGCACCAACGATTGCTCGGAGACAGCATGGGGGCGCAGGCTCCGGTGGCGGTCGAGCTGGCCGAGTTCCTCTGCGCCCGGTTCGAGCCCGTCGACTGGGTCTTCGTCGGAAAGAACGGCTCCGATGCGACGAGCTATGCCCTGCGTGTGGCTCGATTGGCCACGGGGCGTTCGAGAGTGCTCATCGCGGAGGCCTCCTACCACACGGCTCACGACTGGGGCACCATCTTCGAGGCTGGTGTTCCGGCGCCTCACCGCAGCCTCACCTCGCGGTTCGTCTACAACGATGCCGAGAGCCTGCGCGCCGCGGTCGATGCCGCCGACGGAGACGTTGCGGCCATCATGCTCACCCCGTTCCATCAGGGCTACTTCGGGACGCCAGCGCTCCCCACCGAGTCGTTTCTGAAGGCGATCAGCCAGGCTCGCCAATCCGGCGCGGTTGTCGTGCTCGACGACGTCCGCGCCGGCATGCGGATGCACCCGAGCGGTGGCTCCCACGCCGAAATCGGTCTCGACCCGGATCTGGTGTGCTTCGGCAAGGCGCTCGCGAACGGTCGAGCCCTGTCGGTTTGCGGTGGTTCCGCCGAGCTGCGTGACGCGGCGGATCAGGTCGGATACCTGGGCACCTTCTTCGCGAGCGCAGTCGCGCAGGCGGCATGCCTGGGCACGTTTCGCGCCTTCGACATCGAAGGCTCCTTCGAGCGGATGATGGCCGTCGGAGGCCGGCTCGTCACCGGCCTCGTTGAGGCCGCGGCGACCGCGGATCTGACTGTCGAGGTGAAGGGGTTTCCCACGATGGCTCTGATCGACATCGAGGGCGACGGCCGGGGCCGCTATCTCAGCCACGTCTGGTCGGCGGCGATGGTGCGGCGCGGCGTGCTCGTCCACCCCACCCAACCCTGGTACCTGTGCGCCGCCCTGACGGACGAGCAGGTCGACACGGTCCTCGAGCGGGCTGCCGAGTGCTTCGACGAGGTGGCCGAGGAGATCGCCGATCCCACCCGCCGCAGGGGCGTCCCCGAACCAGCGAGAGGGACGTGAGCGCAGGCCCGTTCGGGGGCCGCGCCTAGCATCCGAGGGGTGCCCAGGCCGTTTCGCTTCGCGGTCGTGGTCGCCCGCCTGCACGACGCCCAGTCCTGGCGCCGGTTGTGTCGCGAGGTGGAGGCGCTCGGCTACTCCTCGCTGTACGTCCCCGACACGTGCACGGCCCAGATGGGTCCCCTCGCGGCGCTCGGGGCCGCGACCGCTCACACGAAGACGCTTCGGGTCGGGATGCTCGTCGCCAACAACGATCTGAGGAACCCCGCGGTCCTCGCCAAGGAGCTCGCCACACTCGACGTCCTCTCGGCGGGGCGGCTGGACTGGGGGATGGGAGCAGGCTGGTTCCGACCGGACTACCGGTCGATCGGGCTGCCCTTCGACCGCCCAGCGGTACGGGTGGATCGCATGATCGAAGCAGTGGATCTAATGCAAAGGATCTTCTCGGGTGTGCCGGTCACCTACGAGGGTCGGCACTACACCGCGAAGGACCTGCTCGGCGCGCCGGAGCCGGTCCAGAAGCCCCACCCGCCGCTCCTGATCGGCGCTGCTGAGCGCAAGCTGCTGACCTTCGCCGGCAGGAAGGCGGACATGGTGAGCGTGAACCGCAGCTTCTCGACGGTCTCCTTCGGTGGGGGACCTCCACGGAAGCGACCCGACGAGGCGGTCGCCGATCAGATCGGCTGGATCTGGGCGGGTGCTGGCGGAAGGTTCAACGACATCGAGATCAGCATGGAGGTGAACCCCCCGCTCATAGTGACGGCCCGAAGGCGGGCCGCGCTGGCCCGGTTGGCGGAGTCAACGGGTCTCGCCCCGGAGCAGGTGAATGCGGACCCGAGAACCTGGGTGGGATCTACGCAGGCGATCTTGGAATCCCTCCGCAGCCACCGCGAACGCTTCGGCGTTTCCCACTGGGTGGTCTACGAGCAGTACCTGCGTGACGCGGCGCCGATCGTTGCAGAGCTCGCGGGACGGTGATCGCTCCTGCGATCGCGCCAGCAGTCTGGGTAACCAGGTCAAGCACCCAGCCGACCACCAGACAGCGTGGCGCTCGACGGCGAACGAGCGCCTGCATCCGAAGAGTGGCGTGGCCTCACTATCGATCTCCGACAGCAAGTTGGGACCTTCGCGCCTGGCAACCGGCGGCGGGCGAGCGGATCATGTCACCAGGTGAACATGAGCACTGGTTCGTGCCGTCCGTTCGCCGAGGCAGTGCTCGGAGATGAGGAGGGCTGCCATGGACTGGGATCTCGGATCGAGTGGGCTGCTCTACCTCGCGGCCATGTCCATCGTCTTCGGACTGGTAGCTCAACTTCTCTCGTGGCGGGCCGGTCCAAGATGGCTCTGGGCATTGGTGGCAGCCGTCTACTTCGGAGTTGGACTTCTCGTGAGCGAAGTCTGGTTTGGATGGGCTACGGAGGAGGACTTGCAGCCCAACATTGACGGCCTGTCGCGGGACGAGGTCCTGCTGATCGGCCTGGTTCCCGTGGCAGTTGCCGTGGTGGTGACGCGTTGGATGGCAGGGCGACACGCTCATCAGGCTGCCGACGAGCATCAGGAATCTTGGACGAGCAAACGGACCCATCCGACGCCACACACATCGTGACTGGACCTCACGACCCCGTCCGACATCACCCACCAACGTGGCCCACGATGCCAGCGTGATCGAGGTCGCAACCTTGATGCTCAACGAGGGCCTCCGTCATCTGGTGGTCTCGAAGCGCCACAAAGTGGTCGGGATCGTGTCGATCCGCGACGCCCTGGCGGCGCTCGTCAGCGCGGTCACCCTCGAG
>JBKPRV010000405.1:0-4821 GCA_046734715.1 Actinomycetota bacterium
GGGTGGGTTGCAGCCGCTGCTGGATGACCCGGGTGTGGAGAACATCAACGTCAACGGCTGTGACCGGGTGTTCGTCCGCCGCGCCGGCGGCGGGGCGGAGCAGGTGGGTGCGGTGGCCGACTCGGATGAGGAGTTGGTGGAGCTGGTCCGGACGGTGGCGGCCCGTGCGGGGGTGGGGGAGCGTCGGTTCGACGCGGGGCATCCGACGTTGAATGTGCAGTTGCCGGACGGGTCGCGGTTGTTCGCGGTGATGGGGGTCTCGCGGCGGCCGTGTGTGTCGATCCGCCGGCACCGGTTCCTCCGCGTCACCCTGGACCACTTGATCGGAGTGGGGACGGTCAGCCCGCAGCTGGCCGGGTTTCTGGTGGCGGCGGTCCGCGGCCGGCGGAACATTCTGATCTCGGGTGGGACTGGGGCGGGTAAGACCACGCTGCTGCGGGCGTTGGCCGCGCAGATCGACCCGGCCGAGCGGTTGGTGACGATCGAGGACACCTTCGAGTTGTTCCTCGATCATGACCCGGTGGCGCATCCGGATTGTGTGGCGTTGCAGGTCCGGGAGCCGAACATCGAAGACGCAGGGGGGATCGACCAGGCCGAGCTGGTCCGGCACGCGCTGCGGATGAGCCCGGACCGGGTGGTCGTGGGGGAGGTCCGCGGCCCGGAGCTGGTCCCGATGCTGAACGCGATGTCCCAAGGTACGGACGGGTCGATGGGCACCGTGCACGCCTCGTCCTCTCGCGGGGTGTTCGCCAAACTCGCCGCCTACGGCGCCCAGGCCCCCGAACGGCTCGGATTGGAAGCGACGAACCTGCTCACCGCGCAGGCGGTGCACCTGGTGGTGCACCTGGCCTTCGACCGGGCCGCCAACCGCCGGGTGGTAACCAGCGTGCTGGAAGTGACCGGCGCGGACGGACCCCTCGTCGCGACCAACGAGGTGTTCCGCCCCGGCCCCGGCGGGGCAGCGGTGCCCGGCACCCCACCCAGCAACGCGCTGCTGGACGCACTGGCCGCCACCGGCTACTACACCGAGGCCGGGCTCGGCGGGGGTGGTGCGGGATGAACACTGGGCTGGAACAGCTGGTGCTCATCGGCTGCGGCACGCTGGTCGGCGCGGGGATCTGGCTGGCCGTCTACGGCCGGCAACCAGCCCCGGAACGGGAAGCGGCCGGGGGTGCGGCGGGCCCGGTGGCGGCGTTGGCCGAGCGGGTCCGGGCGCGGCTGTCCGGCTCGCGGCGGCGGTTGTTGGCCGCGGCCGGGGTGGGTGTGGTGGTGCTCGCGGTGACCCGGTGGCCGGTCGCCGCGTTGCTGGCTGTGCCGGCGGTGTTGGTGCTGCCCGGGATGCTCGGCCCGGACCGCGAGCACGCCAGGCATGTGGCCCGGGTGGAGGCGGTGGCGGGGTGGGCGGAGATGCTGCGGGACACCCTGAGCGCGGCGGCTGGGCTGGAACAGGCGATCGCGGCCACCGAACCCATCGCCCCGGCCCCGATCGGCGCGCAGGTACGGGGGTTGGCCGGGCAGTTGCGGGCGGGGGTGCGGCTGCGGGCGGCGTTGGACCGGTTCGCCGTCGAGGTGGCTGACCCGACCGCTGACATGGTCGTGGCCGCGCTGCGGCTGGCTGCGGCCGGGCAGGCGCGGGATCTGGCCGGGTTGCTGGGCGCGTTGGCTGCTTCGGCGCGGGACCAGGCCGGGATGCGGCTACGGCTGGCGGCGGCCCGGGCACGGACTCGGACCACGGTCCGGGTCATCCTCGCCACCACGCTGGTCCTGGCCGCGGTGCTGATCCTCGCGAACCGCGGGTACCTGGCCGCCTACGACACCCCCACCGGCCAGCTCGTGCTGCTCGCCGTCGGCGGGCTGTTCGCTGCCGGGCTGGTGTGGCTGGGCCGGTTGTCCCGGCTGCGGCAACACCCTCGCCTCCTCCCCAACCCGACGAACCCCGCCGGGGCCGAGGGGACGGTGGCGCGATGACCAGCCTGCCGCTGCTGCTGCCGGCCGCCGGCGCGGCCGCGGGGTTCGGGCTGTGGCTGGCCTACGACACCCTCCTCCCGGCCAAACCGACCCTGACCGCGGCTCTATCCGAGGCTTCCACCCTCGACCCTGCACCGTCGGTCTCCTTCCAGCAGGCGACCGGGGCCGAGAGCGGGTGGGGGTGGACCGCCCGCGCCGGCCGGCCCCTGGCCAGGGTGCTGGCCCGGGCCGGGGTCCGGATCGGCGCCCGGGTGTTGCCGGACCTGCCGATCTGTGACCGCACTCCGGAACGGCACATGGCGGAGAAGGCCGCCACCGCCCTGGTCGGGCTGGTCCTGCCCCCGCTGCTCGCGGTGGCGCTGCCTGCGGTCGGTGCCGGCCGGCTGTCGGGCCTGGTGTGGGCCGGCGGCGCAGTGCTGCTCGCCCTGGCCGGGTTCTACGCCCCCGACGCCGGGGTGGTCGCGGAGGCGGCCAAGCGCCGCGGCGACGCCCGGCATGCCATCTCCGGGTTCCTGGACCTGACCGTGATCGGTCTGGCCGGCGGCGCCGGGGTCGAGCAGGCCCTGGCCCAGGCCGCCGCCTCCGGCCGCGACCCCACCACCGCCGCCATCCGCCGCGCGCTGGAACAGGCGGCCGTGCGCCGCGAGCCGCTGTGGGTGCCGCTGGACCGCCTCGGAACCACCCTCGGCCTGGCCGAACTGCGGGAGCTGGCCGCGTCGCTGTCGTTGGCCGGCACCGAAGGCGCGAAGATCCGCGCCAGCCTGGCCGCCAAAGCCGCGGCCTTGCGGATCCGGCTGCTCACGGACATCGAGACCCACGCCCAGGCCGCGACCGAACGGATGAGCCTGCCGCTGGTGGTGATGTTCGCCGGGTTCCTGCTGTTCATCGCCTACCCCGCCCTCACCCAGGTCACCACCGGCCTGTGACACCGCCGCACGTACCCCGAGAAAGGGGCACCACCGACACCACAACGGGCAAGGAGAACGACCACAGTGCAACGACCACTGACATTGTTATTGATCATGGCCGGCATGCTGCTCGCGCAGCTGCGTGACCGCATCGAACGGACCCGCGCCGCGTGGCGGGAAAATCCCGACGGCGGCTACACCAACGAAAGCGTCGTCGTGACCGCGTTGCTGGTCGGCGCCGCGATCGTCGTCATCGGCATCATCGTCGCCAAGGTCACCTCCAAGGCGCACGACATCGACCTCGGCCCCTGACCCCTCCGCTGTGGACAGTCCACTCAAGACAGAACCACGACGGGCGGTGCTGGCAGCGACGCTTGCGCGCGGACAACGCCGTGGGGGATCAGGGCAACGCCGGGGAGGTGAGGTGGATGCGCCGATGGCCAGGGTGACCGGACGGCCACGGCCCGTCCGGGCGGTGGCCGCGCTGGCCCGCCGGGTGGCGGGCGGCCAGCGGGGCGCGGCGACGGCCGAGACCGTGGTGGTGATCCCCGCGGTGATGCTGCTGGTGCTGCTGATCATGCAGTTCGCGGTCTGGCAGCACGCGGTGCACGTGGCCCGGGCCGCCGCCGAACAAGCCCTGGCCGCCGCCCGGGTCCAGGACGGCACCGCCGAGGACGGCCGGGCCGCCGCCGAACAGCTCCTGGACCGCACCGGCCGCGGCCCGCTGGCCAGCCCGGTCATCAGCGTGGACCGCGGCGCGGTCACCGTGACGGTGACCGTGGACGCGACCGCCGAGCAGGTCGTGCCCGGCCTGCGGCTGCCGGTCCACGCCCGGGCCGTCGGCGCCGCGGAACCCCCACCACCACCCGGAACCCGGCCATGACCACCACCGCCGACACCACCCAGAAGGCCCGTCGGCGACGGCGGCCGGAACGGCCCCGACCGCGGCGACCGTGCCGGTGGTTGTCGGGGGAGCGGGGGGTCGGCCGCGGCGGAGGCGGCGCTGGTGGCCCCGCTGCTGATGCTGCTGGCGCTGGTCGCAGTCGGGTTCGGCCGCATCACCTCGACGCGGATCGAGGTGGACTCCGCCGCCCGGCAGGCCGCCCGCGCCGCGTCCCTGGCCCGCGACCCCGAGATCGCCGCCGCCCAGGCCCGCGTAACCGCACAGGCCGCGCTGGCCGAGAACCGCATCACCTGCGACCAGATGAGCATCGCGGTGAACACCGCCGACTACCGCCCCGGCGGCACCATCACCGTGACGGTGCGCTGCACCACCCGGCTGGCCGACGTCGCGATGCCGGGCCTGCCCGGCCGGACCACCCTGCACGCCCGGTTCGTCTCCCCGGTGGATGTCTACCGCTCCGATCCCGGAGGCGGGCCGTGACCCCGCCCGCCGCCCAGCGGCCACGCCGGGCCGGCCAGCGGCTGTGCCGGGTCGGCCAGGCCGGTCAGGCCGCGGACGCGGGGCAGGTGACGGCGTTCGTGACGGTGCTGCTGCTGGCGCTGCTGGTCATGCTCGGGCTGGTCACCGACGGCGGCCGTGCCCTGGCCGCCCACGTACGCGCCGCCAACGAAGCCCAGGAGGCCGCCCGGGCCGGCGCCCAGGCCGTCGACCTGGCCGCCTACCGCCGCGACGGCACCGTCCGCCTGGACCCGGCCCGCGCCGAAACGCGGGTCCGCGACTACATCGCCGCCACCGGCGACACCCTCACCGCCGTCGTCGTGGACGCCGATCAGGTCACCGTCACCGTCACCCGCACCGAACCCACCCGGCTGCTCACCCTCGCCGGGCTGGCCTCGGTCCGGGCCTCGGGCACCGGTACTGCCCGCGCCGAACCCAACCCCACCGCAGCAGCCCCGGCAGGCGCCGTGGTCGGCACAGCCGGCCCGGCGGGCGGGAGCCCGGGGTGAGCGCGGTCACCGGCCTGCGGCGGCTGGCCACCGG
>JBKPRV010000406.1:0-12968 GCA_046734715.1 Actinomycetota bacterium
CCACCGCCCTGCTCGTCTGGGTGGCGGCCGTGGGCGGGCGAGGGCGGGAGCCCTCCATCATCGGTGCCGTCGCGTGCCTGGGCCTCCTCGTCACCCTGCCGGCCGGACGGTGGCTCGCCGCTCGCGCCGGCCGGCGCCGCCCGGCCCGCCGGCCCCGGCGGCTCAACCTCACGCTCGTCCTCGTCCAGCTCGTGATCGTGGCCGTGGAGTCGAGGGTTGCCGGCCTGAGCGCGGACCTCGCCGTCGCGTCCGCCGTGACGGCCGCGACGTTGCTCGTCGCGCTGGCGGCGAGCGTGCTGCTCGCGGCGAGGCCACACTGACCGCGAGGCGCCGACTGGTTGCGTGGTCTTCCGATCGCGACTAAGCCGTCGACCTTGTCGCGACACGCGGTACGCGCTAGCCCGTGATGCGGATGCCCCCCGTGATGTCTCCGTTGCTCGAGCCCCGCGCCCCGGGTCGGCAGACGATCTGTGCCTGGGCCGGGGCCCTGATCGTCGGCGCCGCCGTGGCCCGGGTCGGCTGGGCGGCATGGATCGCACACGCCGAGCCGTCGGCGGTCCGGGACCCCGACACCCCCGGCTACCTCGCGCCGGCCCGCGCGCTCCTCGACGGGGGACGTTTCGACATCACGCCGACCGACCCGGTCCCGATGTTCATCCGCACGCCCGGCTACCCGGTGTTCCTCGCGTCGATCCTGTGGCTGACCGACAGCGAGTGGGCCGCGAGCGTGATCCAGTCGATCCTGAGCCTGGTGGCGGTGGTGGCGGTGCTGTGGGTGGGGCGCCGGCTGGTCGGCGTGGCCACGGCGCTGGTCGCGGGGGTGGTGGTTGCGCTCGACCCGTTGCAGTTCGCCGCAGCAGGCACGCTCCTGACCGAGAGCGTGACGGCGGTCGTTCTGGCCGCGATGGTTGCCGTGGGCGCGGTCGTGTTCAGCTTGCGGGAGCCGGCGCAGGTCCCGCCGGTGGCGGTGTTCGCCCTGGGTGGCCTGGCGGCGGTCGCCACGATGGTGCGGCCCACGTTCTGGTTCTACCCGGGGGTGGTCGTGGTGCTGCTGGTCGCCCGGCTCCGCCGGTTGCCGCGGCGCACCCTCGTGGCCCGGCTGTCGGTGTTCCTCCTCCCGGTCGTGGTGGTCGTGGGGGGTTGGCAGCTGCGCAACCACGCCCGCGTCGGGTCGTGGCAGGTGTCGGCGGTACCGAGCATCACCCTGTACTGCGACAACGCGGCCCAGGTGGAGGCCAACCTGTCGGGTGAGAGCCTCGGGTCGGTGTTGGACCGGTTCGGGTGCCCCTTCAGGGACCGCCCGGACACCGACTGCGAGCGCCAGGCCGGCTGGTCCTGCTGGGTCCCGGATCCCGGCGCCCCCGGTCAAGGGTTCGACGAGATGGGTCGTGAGGCGCGTGCGATCCTGCTCGATCACCCCGTCCAGACCGCCCGCGTCCTCGGCACCGGGCTGGTCCGTGAGATCGCGGGGCCGGGGAGCGACACTGTCGCCGACTACCTCGACATCAGTCCGTCGCCGGCCCTGACCGGGGGGCTGTTCCTGTGGAACGCCGTGCTGTGGGGCTTCGCGGTCTTGGGTGCGGTCGTGGGCCTGCGCTCACCGCAGCGCGCCTTCTGGGCCTTCGTGGTGGCCACCGTCGGGTACACACTGGCGGTGTCGGCCGGCGCCGCGGCATACGCCCGCTTGCGGGCGCCGGTGGTCCCGTTGCTGGCCCTGCTCGCGGCCCTTGGCGTGCGCCACTGCGTCCGGCTCCTTGCTGACCGGCCCGCCTCGACATCACGATGACCAGGCTGGGAACCAGCCCTCAGGCGACGTCGCGCTCATAGGGGAAGCCGAGGTCGGGCGCGGTCACCAGGGCCCGGACCGGCAGGCCCACCTCGGCGGCCAGGGCCTCGACGGTTCCGCCGCGGTCGACCACCGGGATGAGCAGGACCGGCTCGGCCCCGCAGGCGAGCACCACCTCGGCCGCCTCCAGCATCGACACGCCGCGAGTGACGGCGTCTTCGGTGATGGCGACCCGGTCACCCGGCTCCAGGGCACCGGCCAGGCGGCCACCGGCGCCGTGGTCCTTCACCTCCTTGCGGACGCTGAAGGCCCGGAGCGGGCGCCCTCGGGTGGCCGCCACCGCGGCGGTGGCGAAGGCGGCCGCGTCGGCCCCCATGGTCAGCCCGCCGATGGCGGTCACATCGTCGGGCAGCGCCGCCAGCAGGGCGTCGGCCACCAGCAGCATGCCGTCGGGCCGGCACGTCGTCTGCTTCACGTCGATGAACCAGCGGCTGCGCTTGCCCGACTTCAGCACGAAGTCACCTTCCCGCACGGAATGGCGGAGCAGGTGCTCGACCAAGGCGACGGGCGGGCTCATCCGAGGTGGACTGTACGTCCGGGGTCGCCCGCGCCGGCCTCGAATAACCGGCCGATCTCGGCCGCGGTGTGCCCCGCGTCCCGCAGCAGGGCCAAGGCCCGCGCCATGTCGTCGGGCGGGACCACGGCCACCATGCCGATGCCGAGGTTGAACACCCGGGCCATCTCCTCGTCGCCGATCTCTCCGAGCCGCTGGATCTCGCCGAACACCCGGGGCACCTCCCAGGCGGACCGGTCCAGCTGCGCGTCCACGCCCTGCGGCAGGATGCGGGGAACGTTGCCCACCAGCCCGCCCCCGGTCACGTGAGCCAGGGCCCTCACGTCCACGTCGCCCAGCAGGCGGGTCACGGCCGGGGCGTAGATCACCGACGGCCGCAGCAGCTCGTCGACCACGGTGTGCCCGGGGAACAGCTCGTCGTCGAGCTTCAGGCCGGCCCGCTCGAACAGCACCCGCCGGGCCAGCGAGTAGCCGTTGGACCGCAGCCCGGGCGACGGGAGGCCGATGAGCACGTCGCCGGCCGACAGGTGGGCGCCGGTGATGATCCGGTCGCGCTCGACGACACCCAGCGCGAACCCGACCAGGTCGAACTCGCCGGGCTCCATGGAGCCGGGGTGCTCGGCCATCTCCCCGCCCACGAGGGCGCAGCCGGCCTGGCGGCAGCCCTCGACCACGCCGGTCACCAGCGCGTCGATCTGGTCCGGGTCGAGGACGCCCACCGAGATGTAGTCGAGGAAGAACAGGGGCGCCGCCCCCTGGCACACGATGTCGTCCACGCACATGGCCACCAGATCGATGCCGATGGTGTCGTAGCGGCGGGCGGCCCGGGCCACCATGGCCTTGGTCCCCACCCCGTCGGTGGACGAGACCAGCACCGGTTCCCGGTAGCCCGCGGGCAGCCCGACCAGGCCGCCGAACCCCCCGATGTCGCCCAGCACCTCGGGCCGGTACGTGGACCGCACCTTGTCCCGGATGCGCTCGACCGCGGCCTCGCCGGCGGCGATGTCGACCCCCGCGGCGCGGTAGGTCTCCCCCATCACGCCCGCCTCACGTAGAGGTGCCGTCGAGCACGGGCTGGACGATGGACTCGCTGGTCGGCATCTCGTTGTCCTCCAGCACGTGCTTGCGCAGGGTGAGCGGGACCTCCACCGGGTAGTTCCCCGTGAAGCAGGCGTCGCAGAGCCCCGCCCCCGACGCCCCGGTGGCGGCCACCAGGCGATCGAGGCTGAGGTAGGCCAGCGTGTCCACGTCGAGGTACTCGCGGATGCCTTCGAGGTCGAGCTTGTAGGCGAGCAGCTCGGTGCGGTCGCCGGTGTCGATGCCGTAGAAGCACGACCACCGCACCGGAGGCGACGGGATCCGCAGGTGGACCTCGGTGGCGCCCGCCTCCCGCAGCATGCGGACCAGCTGGTGCTGGGTGGTGCCGCGCACGATCGTGTCGTCCACCACCACCAGCCGCTTGCCCTCGATGTTCTCCCGCAGGGGGTTCAGCTTCATCCGCACGGCCCGGGCCCGCATCTCCTGGCTGGGAGCGATGAAGCTGCGGCCGATGTAGCGGTTCTTGACCAGGCCCTGGCCCAGCGGGATGCCGCTGGCGCGGGCGAAGCCCTCGGCCGCCGGCACGCCCGACTCGGGGACGCCCATCACCATGTCGGCGTCGACCGGCGCATAGGCGGCCAGCTGCTCGCCCATGCGGATGCGGGCCTGGTGGACGCTCTGGCCGTACAGGCGGCTGTCGGGGCGGGCGAAGTAGACGAACTCGAACAGGCACAGGTGGGGATCGACCGCGTGGCCGAAGGGCTGCAGCTCCCGCACGCCGTGCTCGTCGATCACCACCATCTCGCCGGGATCGAGCTCGCGGTCGAACTTGGCGCCCACGATGTCGAGCGCCGGCGTCTCGGACGCCAGCACGTGGCCGCCGCCGGGGAGCTGGCCGAGGCAAAGGGGCCGGAAGCCGTGGGGGTCGCGCACGCCGATGGCGCGGGTCTGGTCCATGATCACCAGCGAGAACGCGCCCTCGAGGCGGGTGACGACGCGGGCGACGGCTCGCTCCAGCGCGTCGTCGTCGCCGTCGCCGGCGGGCGGTTCGTGGCCCATCTCCGCCGCGATCAGCTCGGCCACGAGGTCGCTGTCACTGGTGACGGTGCCCGGCAGCATCCCGGCTTCGGTGGCCAGCGCTTCGGTGTTGACGAGGTTGCCGTTGTGGCCGAGGGCGAACATGCGCTCACCGACCGACCGGTAGGCGGGCTGAGCGTTGCGCCAGGTCGAGGACCCGGTGGTCGAGTAGCGGCAGTGGCCGATGGCCAGGTGCCCGTGGAGGCCGGCCAGCGTCCGGTCGTTGAACACGCTCGCCACCAGGCCCTGGTCCTTCACCACGGTGAGCAGCTCGCCGTCGCTGACGGCCATGCCCGCCGCCTCCTGGCCGCGGTGCTGCAGCGCGAAGAGGCCCAGGTAGGTGAGGGGGGCGACGGACTGGCCGGGGGCGTGGACGGCGAACACGCCGCACGCCTCGCGGAGGCTGTCTTCGTCGGCACCACCGCCAGGTCCGTCGATCACGGCCCCAGTCTGCCCGGTGCGGCACCCCAATCGGCGAAACCGCCTTCCGCGGTGCTCTAGCCTGGTCAGTCGATGCTTCTCGACCTGCGGTCACCGACCGTGCGCAAGCTGGGCAAGTACTCGGCGGCATCCGTGGTGGCGGTGTGCGTCGGGCAGCCGGTGTTCTGGATCTGCAACGGCCTGCTCGGCTGGGACGCCATCGTCTCCAACCTCGTCTCGGTATCGGCGGGCGCCGTCCCCAACTACCTGATCAACCGGCGCTGGACCTGGAGCCAGACGGGCAAGAACCGGCTGTGGGGCGAGATCGTCCCGTTCTGGGCCATGTCGGCACTGGGGGTGATCCTGTCGGTGCTGGCCGTGAACTACGCGGACGACCGCTGGCACTCGACCCCCATCAACGCCATCGCCCAGCTCGCGGGGTTCGGCGTGCTGTGGCTGGCCAAGTTCCTGGTGCTCGACCGGGTGATGTGGCGCATCGTCCACGACCTCCAGCCCACCGTGGCCATCGACGAGGCCGAGGCCGGCATGATCGGCGCCCTGAACCTGGACGGCAGCCGCGGCGAGCCCCCGCTGCCCACCCCGGAGCCCAAGACCAACGGCGCCAACGCCACGCCGAACGGCGCCGACGCCGCGCGCAAGGAGTCCCGCCGGCGGCCCTAGCGCCCCGTCAGCCCTGGGTCGTGCCCTGGCCGAGGAGGTCGGGTAGGCGGCCGCGCCAGGCGGCGGTGGCCTCATTGAGGTCGAGGTCGAAGGCGGCGGAGGGCGGGCCCTCGATCACCAGCCGGTCGCCGCCGGCTTCGCCCACGATCACCGACGGGACGCCGGCCACGGTGAGGCGGCGGCCGACCTCGCCCGCGGCCGCGGGGTCGATGGCCAGCACGAAGCGGCTGGGCGACTCGCCGAGCAGCCACCGGTGCCCGGACGCCTCTGCCTCCCGAGGGACCGTGACCCGGGCGCCGACGCCGCTGGCCACGGCCATCTCGGCCAGGGCCAGGGCGAGCCCGCCGTCGGCCGTGTCGTGCACGCCCAGGGCCAGCCCGTCGATCACGAGGTCCCGCACGGCGTCGCACACCCGCCGGTGGGCGTCGAGGTCGAGGGCCGGCGGGGTGCCCCGCTTGTGGCCCTGGCGCCAGGCCCAGCGCGAGCCGGACAGCGTGTCGGGATCGTCGCCCACCACCACGATGCGGGTGCCGGGCACGAGGCCCACCCCCGGCGGTGCCACCGCCAGCCGGTCGATCATCCCCACCACCGCCACCACCGGGGTGGGATCGATGCCCCGGCCGCGGGACTCGTTGTAGAGGCTCACGTTGCCGCCCACCACCGGCAGGCCGAGCGCCCGGCAGGCGTCGCCCATGCCGTCGATGGCCTCGGACAGCTGCCACATGGTCTCGGGGTGGGTGGGGTTGCCGAAGTTGAGGCAGTTGACCAGCGCCAGCGGCCGGGCGCCCACGCAGGCGAGATTGGCGACGGCCTCGGCCACCACCAGGGCCGTGCCCTGCCGGGGATCGAGGGCGCACCAGCGGTGGTTGCCGTCGGCGGTCAGGGCCAGGCCCCGACCTGTGTCGGCTCCGGTCACCGGGTGCTTGAGCCGCAGCACGGTGGCGTCGCCTCCCGGCCCCTCGACGGTGTTGAGGAACAGCTGGCTGTCGTACTGGCCCGACACCCACGACGTGTCGCACAGCATGGCGACCGCGTCGGCACCGGGGTCCGGGGGCTCGGGCAACGCGGCGTCGGCGCTGTCGGCCAGCCGGGCGGACCGGTCGGCCGGCTCGGCCCGGGGCCGGTCGAGCAGCGGGGCGTCCTCGTGCAGCGAGGCCGCGGGCAGGTCGGCCAGCACCTCGCCGTCGGGCCGGTCCAGGACCCGGAGCTGCCCGCCCGCGGTCACGGTGCCCACCACCGCCGCGGTGATCTCCCAGCGCTCGCAGATGGCGAAGACCGAGTCGAGGTGCTCGGGCTCGACGATGGCGAGCATCCGCTCCTGGCTCTCGCTGGTGAGCACCTCGAACGGCTCCATGCCCGCCTCCCGCTGCGGGACCTCGGACACGTACACGTCCATGCCCACCCCGCCCCGGCTGGCGGTCTCGCTGGTGGCGCAGGTCAGGCCCGCGCCACCGAGGTCTTGGATGCCCACCACGAGGTTGGCATCGAGCATCTCCAGGCACGCCTCGATGAGCCGCTTCTCCTCGAACGGGTCGCCCACCTGCACGCTGGGACGCTTGGCCGCGTCGGCCTCGTCGTCGCTGAATCCGGCCGATGCCAGCACCGACACACCGCCGATGCCGTCGCGCCCCGTGGTGGAACCGAACAGCACCGCGAGGTTGCCCACGCCCGACGCCCGCCCCAACACCAGCCGTTCCACGGGCAGGACACCGAGACAGAAAACGTTCACGAGCGGGTTGTCCTGATACGTCTCGTCGAACACCGTCTCACCGCCCACCGTGGGCACGCCGACGGAATTGCCATAGCCACTGATGCCGGACACGACGCCTTCGGCGATCCAGCGGCTGCGAGGGTCGGACAGCGGGCCGAAGCGCAGCGGGTCCATCAGCGCGATGGGGCGGGCTCCCATGGTGAAGACGTCACGGAGGATGCCACCGATGCCGGTCGCCGCGCCCTGATAGGGCTCGATGGCGGACGGGTGGTTGTGGCTCTCGATGCGGAACGCGACCGCGATTCCGTCGCCCGCGTCCACCACACCGGCGTTCTCACCCGGCCCGACCAGCACGGCCGGGCCCTCGCTGGGCAGGCGCCGCAGGTGCAGCCGGCTGGATTTGTAGGAGCAGTGCTCGGACCACATGACCGCGTACATGGCGAGTTCCAGATGGTTGGGCGTGCGGCCGAGGATGCGCTCGATGGCGGCGGCCTCGTCGTCGGTGAGCCCGAGGGCCCGGTGGATCGGCTCGTCGGTGGGCACGCTGTCAACATAAGGGACCAGACCCCGATCCTCCGCGCACGCACGCGGAGCGCGCTGATGGTCACGATCCGGCGCCAGACGGGTCTGGCTCAATGGGTGTCGTCCCAGGCCGGGGAAGCTGACAAATAGACCTGGCGATCAAAGCGAAATATGCTTGCGGCATGGCCGAGTCCACCCGCAAGCGAACCCCCATGAGCAACCAGCACAAAGCTGCCCTGGCGGAGGGCCGAGATCAGGGCCGGGCGGTTCGGCGTTACCTGGAAGCGTTGGAGGCCCACAAGCCTCGTCGCGGCCGCAAGCGCACGCCGGAATCCATGAAGAAGCGCCTCTCGGCGGTGGAAGCTGAGATCGCACTGGCCGATCCGCTCAAGCGTGTCCACCTGGTGCAGGAGCGCTTCGATCTGGAATCCGCCATCGAAGCCAGCGAGTCAAAGGTCGACCTCGACCAGCTCGAAAAGGACTTCGTGAAGTCGGCCGCCCCCTACAGCGAGCGCAAGGGCATCACCTACTCGGCCTGGCGGGAGGTCGGCGTGCCCGCGAACGTGCTGGAGAAGGCCGGGATCAGCCGCCGGGCCTGACGGCCACGCCTGCGGTCACCAGCAGCGACCGCAGCAGGGGCACGCCGTCGGTGGAGCCCAGCAGGGCATGGCTGGCGCGCTCGGGGTGGGGCATGAGCCCGACCACGTTGCGGCCTGCGGAGCACACACCCGCGATGTCGTCGACCGACCCGTTGGGGTTGTCGACGTAACGGAACACCACCCGGTCCTCGGCGCGCAGCTCGGCCAGCGTGTCGGGCTCGCAGGTGTAGTTCCCCTCGAAGTGGTTGATGGGGATGTCGAGCTCGGTCCCCACCTCGACGCCGGTCGTCAACGCCGTGCCGCCGGCTTCGACCCGGATGGTGGTCGGCCGGCACAGGAACTTGAGACCCGCGTTCTTCTGCAGCGCCCCCGGCAGGAGCCCGGCCTCGCACAGCACCTGGAACCCGTTGCAGATGCCGACCACCGGACCACCCGCGGCCGCGTGGGCCCCGACGGCCTGCATGACCGGCGAGAACCGGGCGATGGCCCCGGGCCGGAGGTAGTCACCGTGGGCGAACCCGCCCGGCAGCACGACCGCGTCGACGCCGCCGATGCCGGCCTCGCCGTGCCACAGGAGGCGGGCCTCGCCGCCCAGCCCGCGCACGGCCTCGGCCACGTCGAGCTCGCAGTTGGACCCGGGGAAGACGACGACGCCGACGACCGCGGGCATCAGGTCGTCACCGCCGCGCTCGCGGTGACGGTGGCGGTGTAGTCCTCGATCACGGGGTTGGTGAGGAAGCGCCGGCACATGTCGTCGACCTCGGCCCGGGCGGTGGCCTCGTCGGCGCTGTCGAGCACGAAGCGGAAGGCCTTGCCCACCCTCACCCGAGACACGCCGTCGAAGCCGAGCGCGGGCAGCGACCGCTCGATGGTCGCCCCCTCGGGGTCGGCGACGCCTTCCCGCAGCCGGGTTTCGACCAGCACCGAGAACTCCATGGGGCTCAGCGTAGATGCCCCGGTGGTGAAGGCGTGACCCCCCGGAACTCGGGGCCGTCGAGCACGGGGGCGACGGACTCGGCGTCGAGGACGGCGGCGGCCTCGACGTCGTCGGACCAGCCCCACTCGACCAGCTGGCGGCCCGAGGCAGCGGTCGTCAACCAGGTGAACAGGTCGTCCCGAGCCACATCGAAGGCGGCCATGGCCGCCCGGCCCTCGGGCGAGACCGTGGGCTCGGCCCGGCCGGCGGTCACCAGGGCCCGGATCACCGCCCCCGCGCCGAGCAGGTCCTCGACCGCAGGACGCAGCGGGCCCAGGCTGCCTCGCCAGCGCTCGCCCGCCGCCACCACCGCCACTGGCTCGGGCTGAGCACCGGCGACCGCAGCCACGGCGCCCGCGTTGCGCAGGCAACCGGCGAGGACCCGGGCGTCGGGGACGTCGTTCTGGGCGCCGAACGCCAGGGCGGAGCCATTGGGCGAGGGCAGCACGAGGCGGGTGCCGGCCGGGATGCGGGCCAGGTCGGTGGGCGAGAGGGACCAGTGGCCGTCCTCCCGCCGGCCGGCCAGCTCGGCGTCGTGGCGGGCCGCGTAGGCCCGGGCCGCGTCGCCCGCGGCCCACACGTAAGGCAGCACCACCGCCCCGCGGCCGACGGCGACGGACACCGCGGTGGTGAAGCGCAGCACGTCCACCACCACGACGGCGCCCGCCCCCTGGGCCACATGGCTCAGCCCGTCCACTCCCCACTCGAAGCGGACCGCCCAGCCCTCCTGGCGGCGCCAGGCGGCGTCGTCCTCAGCCACCCGCCCCGGGCCAGTCGGCGAACGGCCGGCCGGTGATGCGCTCGTAGGCCTCGATGTAGCGGCGGCTCGTGGCCGCCACCACCTTGGCCGGGAGCGGCGGCGGTGGCGGCGTCTTGTCCCAGTCGAGCCCGTCGAGCAGGTCCCGCACCGGCTGCTTGTCGAAGCTCGGCGGGGTGGAGCCCGGCTCCCATGCGTCGGTCGGCCAGAAGCGCGACGAGTCGGGCGTCAGCACCTCGTCGCACAGCACCAGCTCGCCGTCCACCAGCCCCAGCTCGAACTTGGTGTCGGCGATGATGATGCCCCGCTCGCGGGCCCAGTCGGCGCCCCGCTGGTAGAGCGCGAGCGCCACGTCGCGCACCTGGGCGGCCAGCGCCTCGCCGATCAGCTCCGCGGCAGCCGAGAAGGAGATGTTCTCGTCGTGGCCTTCGTCGGCCTTGGTCGAGGGGGTGAACACCGGCTCGGGCAGCCGGGCCGACTCCAGCAGGCCTTCGGGCAGGCGGGTGCCGTGCATGGTCCCGGCCCGGCTGTACTCCTTCCAGGCCGAGCCGGTGATGTAGCCGCGCACGATGCACTCGACGGGCAGCATGTCGGCGCGGCGGGTGAGCATCACGCGCCCCGCGAGGTCGGCCTCGGCCGCCACGTTCTGGGCGGATTCGGGCAGGTCGGCCAGGTCGGTCGACAGCAGGTGGCCGGGAACGATGTCCGCCAGCTGGTCGAACCAGAAGGCCGACATAGCCGTCAGCACCCGGCCCTTGTCGGGGATGGGCTCGGCCATGATCACGTCGAAGGCCGAGATGCGGTCGCTGGTCACCATGAGCAGGCGGTCGTCGCCGACGGCGTAGATGTCGCGGACCTTGCCGGAGTGGACATGGGGGAGACCGAGGTCGGTCACGGGGAGACTCTCCGAGGGGCTTGCCGGGCGTACGGCGGCTTAGAGGATTGGTTCTGGACGGTAGCGGGCGGCGTCGGCGTGGTCGGCGACCATCGCCTCGACTTGGCGGACGAAGGCCTCGACCTGGCGCGGCGCGGCGCCCACGAACCCGGAGCGGTCGGCCAGCACCGCATCGATCGCTTCCCGGTCGAGGCCGAGGCGGGCGTCGGCCGCCAGGCGCTCGGCCAGGTCGTTGGTCGCCGCGCCTTCCCGCAGGGCGAGGGCGACGGCGACCGCGTGCTCCTTGATGGCCTCGTGGGCCTGCTCGCGGCCGACACCGCCGCGCACCGCCGCGACCAGCACCTTGGTGGTGGCCAGGAACGGCAGGTAGCGGTCGAGCTCGCGCTCGATCACCGCGGGGTAGGCACCGAAGCCTTCGAGCACCGACAGGAGGGTCTCGAACAGCCCGTCGGTGGCGAGGAACGCGCCCGGGAGCGCCACCCGGCGGACCACCGAGCACGACACGTCGCCCTCGTTCCACTGGTCGCCCACCAGCTCGGACGTCATCGACAGGTAGCCCCGCACCACCACGGACAGGCCGTTGACCCGCTCCGCGGATCGGGTGTTCATCTTGTGCGGCATGGCGGAGCTGCCCACCTGGCCGGGGACGAAGCCCTCGGTCACCAGCTCCTGGCCGGCCATGAGCCGGATGGTGGTGGCCAGGCTGGCCGGTCCCGCAGTGGCCTGCACCAGGGCGGACACGACGTCGAAGTCCAGCGACCGGGGATAGACCTGGCCGACGTTGGTGAGGCCGTGGGCGAAGCCGAGATGGTCGAGGACGGCCCGCTCCAGGCGGTCGAGCCGTTCGGGGTCGCCGTCCAGCAGGTCGAGCTGGTCCTGCTGGGTGCCGACCGGACCCTTGATCCCCCGCAGCGGGTAAGCCCCGATCAGGCCGTCGACCCGCCGGTACGCGGCCAGCAGCTCCTCGCCCGCGTTGGCGAAGCGCTTGCCCAGCGTGGTGGCCTGGGCCGGCATGTTGTGGCTGCGGCCGGCCATGACCAGCGTGGCGTACTCCCCGGCCCGCTCGGCGATGCGGGCCAGCGCCGCCACCATGCGGTCCCGGACGAGCTCGAGCGCCAGGCGGATCTGCAGCTGCTCGACGTTCTCGGTGAGGTCCCGGGAGGTCATGCCCATGTGGGCGTGCTCGTGGCCCGCCAGGGCCGAGAACTCCTCGATGCGGGCCTTCACGTCGTGGCGGTTCCGGCGTTCCCGCGCCTCGATGGAGTCGAGGTCGACCGTGTCGACGACGGCCCGGTAGTCGTCGATGGCCTCGGCCGGGATGGCGACGCCCAACTCCCGCTGGGCCTCCATCACCGCGATCCACAGCTCGCGCTCCAGGCGGATCTTGCGCTCGGGGCTCCACAGCTCGACCATCGGCTCGCTGGCGTACCGGGTGGCCAGGATGTCGGGGAGGACGGGCTTCACTCCCCCATTGTCGCCCGTCGACGCTCCGACGCACACGATGGCCGTTATGATAACGGCATGGCCCGCACCGTACGCGAGCTCCGCAAGGCCATGGGGGTCAGCCAGGCCCTGCTGGCCCAGATCCTCGGCGTCACCCAACCCGCAGTCGCGGCCTGGGAGGCGGGCCGCCGCAACCCGACCGGCCCCTCGGCCGAGCGGTTGGAGCGCGTCGCCATCGCCCTCGACGGCCCCACCAAGGTCTACGGCGAGTTCCGCCACCGCCCGATCGAGCTACCGGAGGGCCGCTGGACTCCGGTAGTCCCGCTCGACCTGGTGGTCACGCTGCCCCTCCACCTGGACTGGACACCCCGCCAGGGCCAGCGGGACCTCGGGAACCGAGAGCAGCGGGCTACGGCCTACGCCCAAGTGCTGGACGAGGGCCGGCCGGAGGACATCCGCATCTGGGTCGACCCCGATGCTCTGGTGGAC
>JBKPRV010000407.1:0-3201 GCA_046734715.1 Actinomycetota bacterium
GGTTGACCCCTTCGCCGATGAGCTCCTGGGCCACCTCACCGGCGCGCCCCGCGTCGGACTCGCTGTCGCGGTCGAGGATCTCGATCGAGTCGCCGTAGGCGTCCTTCATGGCGGCCAGGACGAAGGCGTCGGCCTCGCCGAACGGTGCCAGCGCGCCCGTGCGAGGCGTGACGTAGCCGATCTTGGCCGTCGGGATGTCGCTGCCTCCTCCCCCATTGCCGTCACCGCCGGCGCTGCCGCCGTCGTCGTCGTCACCGCAGGCGGCGATGAACGCGCCCCCGATGCCGGCCGCCGCCGCTCCCTGCAGGAAGCCGCGCCGCGTGAGCACGAGCCTCCGATGCTGCCTGTTCATGTGCCCCCCCTTGGGTACATCGCTAGCGATGGACGGGGACGGCGGCGGGGCGCCGTCCCGAGTACGCGTCCTCGAGCATCCGCCGGATGCCCTCGGGCTCCGGCGGGCGCACGTTGGCGGCGGCTTCGACCACCACCCGCCGGGCGGCCTCGTCGAGGGCCTCGGCCGGCATCCCCATGGCGGCCAGGCTGGCTGGGGCCTCGACCGCGGCGGCCAGGTCGTGGAGCGCGCCGGGGGCGTCGCCCGTGCCCAGCGCGCACTCGATGCGGGCCAGCGCCTCGGGGATGGCCGGCGCGTTGTAGGCCAGCGCGTGGCCGAGCACGACCGCGTTGGTGTCGCCGTGGTCGAGGCCGAACATCCCGCCCAGCACGTGGCAGGTCTTGTGATGCAGGGCGGTTCCGGCCGACGCCAGCGCCGTCCCCCCGAGGTAGGCGCCGTAGAGCGCGTCGGTGCGGGCTTCGAGGTCGCCCGGCGTGGCGCACACCGCGGGCAGGCTGCGGTGCAGGGCCCGAATGCCCTCCAGCGCCACCAGCGAGGCGACCGGGTTGGCCCGCGGGCCGTAAAGGGCCTCCACGCAATGGGCCAGGGCGTTCATTCCCGACGGTCCGGCCACCCGGGGCGGCAACCCCAACGTGAGCTCGGGGTCGTAGACCACCAGGCGCGGCTTGACCCGGGGATCGGTGCCGGTGCGCTTGTGGCCCCCCTCGCTCAGCCCCCAGATGGTGGTCATCTCCGAGCCGGAGTAGGTGGTGGGCACCGCCACCAGCGGCGCGTCGTCGGCGAGGGCGATGGCCTTGCCGAAGCCCATCGCCGATCCGCCCCCGACCGCCAGCAGCGCGTCGGGCTGCAGCTCGGCTTCGAGGGCCCGGGCCTCGGCCGCGGCCGCCTCGGGAACGTGCTGGACCACGGCGCGGAAGTGCCCGACCACCCGGTCGCCGAGCAGGTCGAGGATCGGTCGGGCGTGGCGATCGCCGGCCACCAGCAGGACCGTCGCGGCGCCCAGAGCGTCCAGCTCCTGGGGCAGCCGGCCGAGCGTGCCGGGCCCGAACACCACCCGGCCGCCGACCTCCTCGTAGGTGAACGGTGTCATCCCGACGGGCTCCCGGCGACCTCCAGGCCGCGCAGGGCGTTCAGCTCTGCCGCCGTCGGCGGGACGGTCTCGGCCACGTCCGGGGCGACCGCGAGCTCCCAGCCGGTGGCCGCCTGCGCCTCCTCGACGGTGCGGCCCGGATGGACCGCGGTGAGCACCAGCTCGCCGCGGGCGGGGTCGCGGCCGAGCACGCCGATGTCGGTGATGACAGTGGCCACCCTCTGGCCCAGCGAGGTGCGGAAGCCGACGCGCTCGACGAACGTGCGCGGGCTCTGGCGCACGACCACCACCACCCGGCCGCTCGACCGGGCGATCTCGGGCGCGCCACCCGCCCCGGGGAGCCGGACCCGCGGCGCGTCGTACGGCCCGATGACCGTGGTGTTGATGTCGCCGCGCCGGTCGAGCTCGGCCGCTCCGAGGAAGCCGACGTCGATGCGGCCCGGCTGGAGCCAGTAGTTGAAGATCTCGGGCACCGACACCACGGCGTCGGCCGTCTCCGCCAGCTCGCCGTCGCCGATCGACAGCGGGACGACCTGCGGCTTCGACCCGATGGTCCCCGACTCGTACACCAGCACCAGCCGGGGCGCGTGGGTGCGCCGGGCGAGGTTGGCCGCGAGCGACGGCATGCCGATGCCGACGAAGCACACCTCGCCGTCCGCGAGGTGGCGCGCCGCCGCCACCGTCATCATCTCGTCGGCCGACCAGGCCTCGATCATCTGGTCGGCCGACGCCCCGATCACCTGGTCGGCCGAGGAGGCCTCCGTGCTCAAGCGCCGGCCTCGCCGTCCAGCCAGGGGTAGCGGGCGGTGTCCTGCCCGGCGTAGTCGGGGTCCAGGTAGATGAACACCCGCTGGATCAGGAAGTCCCGGATCTCGAACACGTCGCACCACCGGCCCGCGCCCCACTCCGGCACGCCCGAGCGCCACGGACCGTCGCGGTGCTCGCCGTGGCTGGTCCCCTCGCACACCAGCACGTCCGAGCCGGAGAAGATCCAGTTGAACTCGGAGAAGTGGTGCTCGATCCCCTTGAGGGTGCCGCCGACGTCGCCGAACAGCTTGCCGATCTGCTCCTTGCCCGAGGCGATGCCCCACTTGGGGAAGTACACCTGGGCGTCGTCGGCGAACAGGTCGAGGATGCTGCTGCCGTCCGAGGTCTGGCCGCCCCGGTCGAACGCCTTCAGGTACTCGATCGCCACGCTCTTGCGCTGCTCGTCGGTCATGGTCTGGGTCGCTACGGCCATGGGTTCCCTTCCCTCTACGCCGTGGTCGGCACGCGGCCTGCCACGTTGTCCTGCATCCACTGCCGGAACGTGTCGCGGTCCCGGCTGATCGCGTCCCACGCGGCGTAGGCCGCGTTGTCGCGCACCGAGTAGCCGTGCGCGTAGCTGGGCGCCGCCCCGCCCGGGACCTCGGCCACCGCGGTCACCACCCACGAGGGCAACACCACGGCACCGGGCCGATCGTCCAGCTCGTCGACGATCTCCTCCACGGTCACGATGGACCGCTAGGCGGCCAGGACCGCCTCCTTCTGCACGCCGATGATGCCCCACAGCTGGACCGTCCCGGCGCGGTCGGCCCGCTGCGCGTGGACGATCGTCACGTCGGGCCGCAGCGCCGCGACCGCGGTGAGCTGCTCGCCGGTGAAGGGGCAGGCGATGGTGGCGACGTTGGCCGTGCAGCCCACGAGATCCGTCCCGGCGTAGCCGCGCAGCACCGCGAACGGCAGCCCCGAGGCCCCGGCCACGTAGCGGTTGGCCATC
>JBKPRV010000408.1:0-11793 GCA_046734715.1 Actinomycetota bacterium
GGTCACGGCCGCCAGGCCGATGAACAGGACCGGGAACGCGGCCTCGGCCAGGGGGGCGATGGCGCCGACGGAGGCGCCCGCGACGCCGGCGACCGTGCCCACCACCCACGCGGCGTACGCCGCGGCGCCGGACAGGACCACCGTGCGGTCGGCCGGCGGCCGCCGGGCCAGGGCCAGCCCGACCGTCTCGTCGGTCAGGAACAACGACAGCAGCACCCGGGCGGCCCGCCCGGAGCGGAGGCGGGGTCGCAGGATGGCGCCCAGCGGCACGTGGCGGAGGGCGAGCGGGATGACGCTGGCCAGGACCGCCGCGGCGGTCCCACCCGATGCCAGCAGCGCGACCATGGCGAACTGGGCCGCGCCGGAGAAGGCGGCGACCGAGCTGGCCACCGTCAGGCCGGGGCCCAGGATCGGCTCGGCCACCGCGCCGTACACCACGCCCAGCACCCCGATGGCCGCGGCCACGGGCACGGCCGCGGCCAGCACGGCTGGGTCGCCCGCCTGCTCCTCGAGGGCCTCCACGGACCGGAACGTAGGACTAGCATTGGTCCGATGCCAAGGTCCAATTCCGCGGTTCTTGAAAGGGCCAATCAAACACGGTCCATTTCCGGGCTGCTCATGGAGGTGGACCTCGCCCGCGTGCCGCGGGGACACCAGGCGGACCGGCTGGCGGGCGAGCTGCGGGCCTCCGTACGCAGCGGCACACTGCGGGCCGGCACCCGCCTGCCCGCGTCCCGCACGCTGGCCGGTGACCTGGGGGTGTCGCGGGGCGTGGTCGTGCGGGCGTACGAGCTGCTGGCGGCCGAGGGCTACCTGCTCAGCCGGCAGGGCAGCGGCACGACCGTGGCATCCGTCGCCGGCGGGGACGAGCTCCCGCCGGTGACGCCGGACCGGCCGGTGTCGAACCCGGGGCTGCCGTCCGGGGACACGTTCCCCCGCGCCGCGTGGGCACGGTGCGCGTCCCGGGCCCTGGCCACGCTCACCGACGACGAGCTCGGCTACGGCGACCCCGCCGGCCTTTCCCGTCTGCGGGAGGAGCTGGCGCGCTACCTGGGCCGGGTCCGCTCCGTGCTGGCGCCCCCGGAGCGCATCGTGATCGTGAACGGCTTCGCCCAGGCCAGCCGCCTGGTGGCGGACGTGCAGCGGGCGACCGGCGACCCGCGCATCGGCGTGGAGGACCCGGGCTCGGTGGGGATGCGGGAGCAGCTGGTGGCGGGCGGCCTGACGTGTGTCGCCATACCGGTCGACGGGGACGGGCTGCGCGTTGACGCCCTCGCCGCCTCCGGGGTCCGGGCCGTGGTGGTGACCCCGGCCCACCAGTTCCCCACCGGCATCGTGCTGGCCCCCGAGCGCCGCCACTCGCTGCTGCAGTGGGCCCGGGACCGCGGCGGGCTGGTGGTCGAGGACGACTACGACGCCGAGTTCCGCTACGACCGCACGCCGGTGGGCGCCCTCCAGGGGCTCGGCCCCGACGTGGTGCTGTACGGCGGCAGCGTGTCCAAGACCCTCGCCCCCGGCCTGCGCCTGGGCTGGATGGCGGTCCCGCCGCCCCTGCTCACCGCCTACCGGGAGGCGAAGTACGCGGCCGACCTGTCCTGCGGCGTCCTCGACCAGGCCACGCTCGCCGAGTTCCTGGCCCGCGGCGAGATGGACCGGCACATCCGCCGCATGGCCGTCGAGTACCGGCACCGCCGCGACGCGCTGGCGGCCGCCGCCGCCACCCACCTCCCCGGCTGGACGGTGGCCGGCACCGCCGCGGGCCTGCACCTGGTGCTCCACCCGCCGACCGGCGACGACGAGGTGCTGGCCGCCACCGCCGAGGCCGCGGGCCTCGACGCCCGTCCGCTCAGCCGCTACGGCGTCGCCGCCGCTCGGCCCGGACTGGTGGTCGGCTACGGCCACCAACCGGCGGCCGACCTGACCCGTGCCGTCGCCGCGTTCGGCGGCCGCCGCCGCTAGCGGACCAGCAGCGGCCGCAGCGTTCGGTGGGCCACCTCGAGGCCGACCTCGACCCGGTCCTCGCTGCCGCCCCAGACCGGGTCCTCGTGCTCGACCGAGAGCACGCCGTCGAAGCCGCCCTCGTACAGGGCGTCGACCAGCCGCACCCAGTCGACCTGGCCCAGGCCGGGGACGCGGTAGCGCCACCAGCCGACGTCCCACGGGTCGTCCCGGGTCGCCGCCTTGCCGTAGTAGCCGAAGTGGTTGCGGCGGTCGGGGAACAGCTCGATGTCCTTGGCCTGGGCGTGGGGGATGTGGTCGACGTAGGGCCGCACCGCCGCCACCGGGTCGATGCCGATCCAGCACAGGTGGGAGGGGTCGTAGTTGAGGTACAGGCCCAGCGAGAACATCCACTCCCACAGCTCGGGCGAGTAGGCCAGGTTGCCGGGATAGCCGTCGGGGTGCCAGCCCTCCATCACGCAGTTCTCGATGATGAGCTTGACCCCGCGCTCGCCCGCCCGGTCGACCAGGGGGGCGAACACGGTCTCCGCCTGGGCCAGGTTGTCGCGCACGCTGAGGCCGGGGTGGCGGCCCACGAACGTGCCCACCGTGGGGCAGCCCAGGTCGGCGGCGGCGTCGATGCAGCGCAGCACGTGGGCGTTGACGGCGGCCCGCTCGGCCGGGTCGGGGTGCAGGTTGTTGTCGTAGTAGGCCAGCGAGGACAGGGTCAGCCCGTGCTCGGCGAACAGGTTCAGCACCTGGTCGCGGTCGTAGCTCTCGGCGTCGAGGTGGGTGGCGGTGAAGGGGCGGTCGCCCAGCGCCGGCCAGGCCGCCACCTCCAGCGCCTCGTAGCCGTGGCTCGAGGCCCAGGCGGCGATGTCCCCCAGCGGGCGCTTGGGCAGGCAGGCGGTCAGGAACCCGAGCTTCATGGCGCGACCTCGGTCCAGGAGCCGGTGCCGGCCGAGGCCAGCACCGCGTCGGTGATGCGGGCCGCCCGCACGCCGTCGCCGATGAGCGGCAGGCCCGCGGGCGGCTGCCCGGCGATGGCGGCGTAGGCGTCGGCCACGAACAGGTCGAAGCAGTCGTCGTAGCCCTGGGCGTGCCCGGCGGGCAGCCACGACAGGCGGGCGGCATCGGGCGCCAGGTAGGCGGCGTCGCGGTAGACCGTCTCGGCGCGGTCCCGGCGGCCGAGCCACAGGGTCTCGGCCTGCTCCTGGTCGAACACCACCGAGGCCTGCTCGCCGTTGAGCTCGAACCACAGGTGGTTCTTGCGGCCGGCCGAGATCTGGCTTACCAGCATCGACCCGAACGCGCCCCCGGCGGTCTCGAACAGGAGGAACGCGGCGTCCTCGGTGTCGACCGCGCGGCGCTCGCCGCCACCCTCGGCGGGCGGGCTGAAGGCGACGGGCGAGGAGACCGCGGCCCGCTCGGGCACGGCGGTCACGGTGCGGGCCAGCAACCGGGCGATGCGGTCCGCGGCCACGAACTCGACCATGTCGCACCAGTGCGAGCCGATGTCGGCGAAGGCCCGCGACGACCCGCCGAGGGCGGAGTCCACCCGCCAGTTGACGTCGTCCGGCGTGAGCAGCCAGTCCTGCTGGTAACCGCCGGTCAGCAGCCGCAGCTGGCCCAGCTCGCCCGCCGCCACCCGGGCCCGGGCCTCGCGGACCATGGGGTTGAACCGGTAGGCGAAGGGGACGGTGACGACCTGCCCGGACTCGGCCGCGGCCGCGGCCACCCGCGCCGCGCCGGCCCCGTCGAGCGCCACCGGCTTCTCCAGCACCACGTGCTTGCCCGCGGCCAGCGCCTTCAGCGCCAGGGGCTCGTGCAGGTGGTTGGGGGTGCAGATGTGCACGACGTCGATGCCGTCGGCCTCGGCCAGCTCCTCGCCCGAAGCGAAGGCCTGGTCGGCGCCCAGCTCCTCGGCCGCGGCCCGGCCCTTCTCGGGCGACGATCCGGCCACGCCCACCAGGCGGGCTCCGGCCAACCGGGCCGACCGGGCATGCACCCGGCCGATGAACCCCGTCCCCACCACGGCTGTGCGCAACGCCACCATGGCTGGCAACCTACGACGGGCTTTGAGCGAATGACAAGCATAAGTCTTGGACTTGTGTCGTCATCGTCACCACTTTGACCGTTGACCGAACAAAGCTCGGCGTGTTACGACCCGCGCATGGCCTCGCGCTGGAGTGTCAGCCCGCACATCCTCACGCCGGGCGCCCTGTTCCAGTTGGTGCGCGAGGGCGAGGCCGCCAGCCGCGCCGACCTGGCCCGCACCACCGGGCTGGCCCGCTCCACGGTGTCCCAGCGGGTCGATGCCCTGCTGGGCCTGGGTCTGCTGGTCGAGCGGGGCGGCGGGCCGTCGACCGGCGGTCGCCCGCCCACCCAGCTGGCCTTCGACGCCGTCAGCGGGGTGGTGCTGTGCGCCGACCTGGGCGCCACCCACTGCCGCCTGGCGGTCAGCGACCTGGACTGCACGGTGCTGGCCGAGGAGCCGGCCGAGATGGACATCGCCCGCGGGCCCGTCCAGGTGCTGGCCTGGGTGCAGGAGCGGTTCGCCGCCCTGCTGGCCGACGCCGGGCGCCTTCCCGCCGACGTCCGCGGGGTGGGCATCGGGGTGCCCGGCCCGGTCGAGTTCGCGGCCGGCCGCGCCGTGAGCCCGCCGATCATGCCCGGCTGGGACGGCGTGCCCATCCCCGCGGCCTTCGCCGACCGCTATCCCGGGATCCCCGTCCTGGTCGACAACGACGTGAACGTGATGGCCCTCGGCGAGTACTGGACCAGCTGGCGCCACAGCGTCGACGACCTGCTGTTCGTCAAGGTCGCCACCGGGATCGGCTGCGGCATCGTGGCCGGGGGCGCCATCCACCGCGGCGCCGACGGGACCGCGGGCGACATCGGCCACGTGCAGATCCCCGATGCCGGCGACGCGCTGTGCCGCTGCGGCAACCGGGGCTGCGTCGAGGCGGTGGCCAGCGGCGGCGCCCTGGCCCGCGAGCTGCGCTCCATCGGCGTCGACGCCCGGTCCAGCCGCGACGTGGTGGCGCTGGTGCGAGCGGGTAACGCCCAGGCAGTGACGCTGGTCCGCCAGGCGGGCCGGCTGGTGGGCGAGGTGCTGGCCGGGGCGGTCAACTTCTTCAACCCGTCGGTCATCGTGATCGGCGGCGACCTGGCGCATGCCCACGAGCACTTCTTCGCGGGCATGCGCGAGGTCGTCTACCGCCGCTCGACCGCGCTGGCCACGCAGGGCCTGCAGCTGACGGGCAGCCAGCTGGACGACCGGGCGGGCGTGATCGGCTGCGCGGTCACGGTGGTCGAGCAGATCCTTTCGCCGGCGGCCATCGACGCCATGCTGGCCCCGCCGGAGGAGGCGACCGCGTGACGGAGGCGCCGCTGCTGGCGGTGCGCGGGCTGGTCAAGGACTACCCCGGCGTGCGCGCCCTCGACGGCGTCGACTTCACGGTGGAGGCCGGGCAGGTGCACTGCCTGGTCGGGCAGAACGGCGCGGGCAAGTCGACGCTCATCAAGTGCATCGCGGGCCTCGTGACCCCATCGGCCGGCGAGGTGGCCGTCGGAGGTGCTCCCCTGCCTCCCGGCGACCCGGTCGCCGCCCTGGCCCGAGGCGTCGCCACCATCTACCAGGAGCTCGACCTGGTCGACGACCTGTCGGTGGCCGACAACCTGTTCCTGGGTCACGAGCTGCACCGCGGTCCGGTGATCGACCGCCGGGCCATGCGGGCGGCGGCGACCGACGTGCTCGGCCGCCTGGGCCACCGAGGCATCGCGCCCCGCGCCCTGGTGGGCGCGCTGCCCCCGGCGGCCAAGCAGGTGGTGTCCATCGCCCGCGCCCTCACCCGGCAAGCCCGGTTGCTGATCATGGACGAGCCCACCGCGGTGCTCGGCAGCCAGGAGGTCGCCACGCTCTTCGACGTCATCAGGCGGCTGACCGCCGAGGGCGTCGGGGTCGTCTACATCTCCCACCGGCTGGAGGAGGTGGCCGCGGTCGCCGACGTGATCACCGTCCTGCGCGACGGCCGCACCGTGGCCGCCGCCCTGCCGCCCCGCACCGCCCGGGCCGAGCTGATCACCGCCATGGTGGGCCGCGAGCTGGCCGACACCTTCCCCGAGCGGGACCCGGACCGCCGCCTCGGTCCCGTGGTGCTGCGGGTCGAGGGTCTGACCCGGGCGCCGGCGGTGCACGACGTGTCCTTCGACCTGCGCGAGGGCGAGATCCTCGGCATCGGGGGGCTGGTGGGGGCCGGCCGCACGGAGCTGCTGCGGCTCGTGGCCGGCGTCGACCGCCCCGATGCCGGCCACGTGATCGTGGGCGACCGGGCCCTCCCGCCCGGTCGCCCCGATCTCGCCATCCGGGCCGGCGTCGGCCTCGCCCCCGAGGAGCGCAAGACCCAGGGCCTGTGGCCCGGCTGGAGCCTGGTGCGAAACGTGTCGGTGGCCGACCTGCGCCGCTTCCGCCGCCGGGGCTTGATCGACCGGCGCGCCGAGCGGGACGCGGCCGCCCGCCACCTGCGGTCCCTGCACACGACCCCCGACGACCCCGACCGGCTGGTCAGCGAGCTGTCGGGCGGCAACCAGCAGAAGGTCGTGCTGGCGCGCTGGCTGCTGCGGGAGTGCCGGGTCCTGCTGCTCGACGAGCCCACCCGCGGCGTCGACATCGAGGCCAAGGCCGAGATCTACCGGCTGGTCCACACGCTCGCCGCCGGCGGCCTGGCCGTCGTGCTGGTGTCGTCGGAGCTGGCCGAGCTGTCGGGGCTGTGCGACCGGATCCTGGTGCTGGCGGACGGCCGGCCCACCGCTCTGCTCGACGCGGCCGGCACCACGGAGGCGGACCTGCTGGCCCGCGCCCTGCCCCACGAGGAGGCCGCCACCCGATGAGCGAGCTTGTCGAGCGAATCAGACACACAGTGGTTTGCTCGGCCCTTTGGGCCGAGCGCTCATTGCGCGCAGCTCGAAGGGTGCGCCAATGAGCACCGACGCCCTCGACACCGGCGAGCGGGCGGCCGAGGTGGAGGAGCGGGCCCCCGCGGCCCGGGCCCGGCGCCGCATCCAGCTGCAGGAGGCGGCGCTCCCGGTCGTGGTGGTGGCGCTGCTGGTGGCGGGGACCATCGCCGACCGCCAGCAGTTCCTCACCCGCGACAACCTGCTCACGGTGCTCACCCAGGCCAGCGTGGTCGGGGTCGTGGCCGTGGGCATGACGTTCGTGATCGCCACCGGCGGCATCGACCTGTCGGTGGGCTCGATGCTGGCGGCGGCCGCCATCGCCGGCGGCCTCGTGGGCGAGCAGCAGTCGCTGCCGTTCATGGTGGGGGCGCTGGGCATGGGCGTGCTGCTGGGCCTCGTCAACGGCGTAGCCATCGCCTACGGGCGGATCGTCCCGTTCATCGCCACGCTGGCCATGTTCGCCGGGGCCCGGGGCCTGGCCCTGTGGATGAGCGACAAGACGCCCATCAGCCTGCTCCAGCTCGACTTCGTGCGGGAGCTGGGCCGGGGCCGGGTGGCCGGCATCCCGTACGCCGCCCTCGTGTTCCTGGCCGTGACCGTGGGCGGCTGGATCCTGCTCAACCGCACGCGCTACGGCCGCCACGTCATCGCGGTGGGCGGCAACCGCGAGGCGGCCCGCATGGCGGGCGTCCGCCCCCAGCGCATCGTGTGCAGCGTCTACGTGCTGTCCGGCCTGTGCGTGGGGATCGCCGCGGTGCTGCTCTCCGGCCGCCTGGGGAGCGCCTCCCCGGTCGCCGGGAACCTGCTGGAGCTCGACGCCATCGCGGCCGTCGTCATCGGCGGGACCAGCCTCGCCGGGGGCCGGGCCACCATCACCGGCACCTTCCTCGGCGTCATCACGTTCGGCCTGCTGTTCAACCTGCTCAACCTGCTCGACATGCCGACCGAGCTCCAGCAACTGACCAAAGGCGTGATCATCCTCGCCGCCGCGGCGCTGCAACGCCGTGACCGGTGAGCCGTCCGGGAAGCCAAGAGGGGGACACCCAACCATGTTCAACGCACGACAGCACCGGTTGATCGCTGTGCTCGCCGTGGTCGCGCTCGCGCTGACCGCGTGCGAGAGCGGCGACGATGACGACGAGGCGTCCGACAGCGGCTCGAGCAGCGAGTCCGGCTCGGAGGGCGGCACGGTCGAGGAGGGCGAGACGGTCAAGATCGCCTTCAGCGCCCCCGGCGCCGACCACGGCTGGCTGGCCGCCATCACCGAGAACGCCGAGGAGGAGGCGGCGAAGTACGACGACGTCGAGTTCGTCCTGCTGGAGGGCACCAACGACTCGGCGGCCCAGGTGTCGCAGGTCGAGCAGCTCATGGCCGAGGACCCCGACGCGCTGATCATCCTCCCGCACGAGGGCGGCCCGCTGACCCCGGTAGCGCTGGAGGCCATGGAGCAGGGCATCCCGGTCATCAACCTCGACCGCGAGTTCTCCACCAAGAGCGCCTACCGGACCTGGATCGGCGGCGACAACTACGGCATCGGCGTGTCGGCGGCGAACTACCTGGCCGAGCAGCTGGACTGCCAGGGCAACGTGGTGGAGATCCAGGGCCTGGCCGGCATCTCGGTCACGGAGCTGCGCTCCGCCGGGTTCGCCGACACCATCGAGCAGCTGTGCGGCGACGGCATCCAGATCGTGGCCCAGCAGCCGGCCGACTTCCTGCCCGACAAGGGCCTGGAGGTCATGGAGACGATCCTGCAGGCCGAGCCCGAGATCGACGCCGTCTACACCCACGACGACGACATGGCCATGGGCGTGGTCTCCGCCATCGAGAACGCGGGCCGTGAGGACGAGATGATCCTCACCGGCGCCGGTGGGTCACAAGCCGCCATGGAGGCCATCCAGGAGGGCGGCCTGTACTCGGCCACGTTCCTGTACAACCCCTCGATGTCCGCGTCGGCCGTGCGGGTGGCCCGCCTCATCGCCCTGGGCCAGGGCTTCGAGGAGCTGGCGGAGCCCGAGGTCCCGAGCCGCATCGAGCTCACCGCCACCACCGTCACCCAGGACAACGTCGACCAGTTCATCGACCTGGGCTTCTAGCTCCCTAGCCCGCGCCGGTCCCTGGCCGGCGCGGGCTCAGTCGATGTGCCAGGGCACGGAGATCACGACGGTGTTCCGGCGGTAGAGGAGCCGAGCCTTGAGCATGAGCGCGCTCTGGTTGTGGAGCAGGTGCTCCCACCAGCGGTGGACCACGAACTCGGGGATCACGACCGTGAGCGTGTCGTCGGCCCAGCGGGCATCGGTGTCCGTGAGGAAGGCCTCGATGGGGACGGCGAAGTCGCGGTAGTCGTCCTCGATGATCTCCAGCGGCACGCCGATGCCGACCGCATCCCACGCTTTGGCGATCTCGGCGCCCCGCTGGCCGTCCTGCACAACGGTGAGCGCGAACAGGTGGTCGGGCCGCATCGCCTGGGCGTAGCGGATGGCGTGGAGCGCGGGCCGGGTCGGCCCCGCCACCAGCACGACCACGGTGTGGCGCACCACCTGGTCGAGGTCGCCCGGCCGGGGGCGGACCGCCTCCGCGACGCGCTCGTAGTGGCGGTGGATGCCGAGGAAAGCCAGCGTGATGACGGGGATCACCAAGGTGGGGATCCAGGCCCCCTCGGTGAACTTGGAGACGAGGATCACCACCAGGACGAGCGCCGTCGCCGCCGCGCCGAGGGCGTTCACCCCCAGCCCCGGCCGCCAGTGCGGCTCCCGCATGCGCCAGTGGTGCACCACCATGCCGGCCTGGCTGAGCGTGAAGCTCATGAACAGACCGACGGCGAACAGCGGCACCAGCAGCGTGACGCTGGCGTTGAAGGCGATCAGCAGTGCGGCCGAGGCCAGGGCGAGGGCGATGATGCCGTTGGAGAAGGCCAGCCGGTCGCCCCGGTGGGCGAGCTGGCGGGGCATGAAGCCATCGCGGGCGATCACCGCGGACAGGCGAGGGAAGTCGGCGAAGGCGGTGTTGGCCGAGAGGATCAGGATGGCGGCCGTGAAGAACTGGAGCACGTAGTAGAGGACGTTGTGGTCCCCGAACACCGCCCGACCCATGATCGACAGGATCGTCTCGTCCTCGCTCAACGTCGGCCGCAGCTGCTCGGCCAGGGCCGCCACCCCGCAGAACAGGACGGCCAGGATGGTGCCGGTCCAGGTCAGGACGGTCGCCGCGTGCTTGGACTCGGGCGGGCGGAAGGCCGGGACGCCGTTGGAGATGGCCTCCACGCCCGACAGCGCGATCGCGCCCGACGAGAACGCCCGCATGAGCAGGAACAGCGTCAACCCGCCGAGGAGCGCCCCGTTGTCGGTGATCTCGGCCAGGGCGGCCTCGTTCACCGGCAGCGGCCCCAGGTCGCCGAACACCGTGCGCATCAGCCCGTAGCCGATCAGCACGGTCATGATGGCGATGTAGCCGTAGGTCGGCGGGGCGAACAGCCGGCCCGACTCGCGCAGGCCCCGCAGGTTGCCCAGCGCCAGCCCGGCCAGCAGCACGACGGAGGTCGCCACCGCGTGGCCGCGCAGCGGGTCGATGGCCGACGTGATGGCGGCCGTGCCCGCGGCGATCGACACGGCCACGGTGAGCGTGTAGTCGACCAGCAGCGACGCACCGGCGACCAGGCCCGGCAGCGTGCCGAGGTTGTCCTTGCTGACGATGTAGGAGCCGCCGCCGTTGGGATAGGCGTGGATCGTCTGGCGGTAGCTGAAGACGACGATGGCCAGCAGCGCCACCACCAGCAGCGACATCGGCGTGAGGTAGCCGAGCGCCGCCATCCCCGCCACCGGCACGAGCACGTGCAGGATCTCCTGCGTGGCGAAGGCGCTGGACGCCACTGCGTCGGAGGAGAAGATGGCCAGGCCCACCGTCCGCGAGACCCGCTCGTGGGACGCGGCGCTGGTCGCGATCGGCCGGCCCAGCAGCACGCGCTTGAACGACGAGTAGGCGTGCCGCATCGGCGCCAAGCTACGGCTTGGGACGGCTCAGGCCCGCTCCTCCAGCACCGCGAGGTCCCGCACCGCGTAGCGCCGGTGCTCGACCTCCTCGGTCATCACCACCCTCAGGCAGCGACCGACCTGGCGCGGCTCCTCGGGATAGCCCGGAGCGGGGGTGCGGGTACACACCCGCTCCAGCTCCTCGTCCGTGAGGCTGTGGATGATGCTGCGCACCACGGCCTGGCGGTCGGCCCGGACCGCCAGCACCTCGTCGAGGGACGGCGTCGCCTCCAGCTCGACGCCGAGCTTGGCCGCGTCTTCGGGCGGGTAGCCCGAGTGGGTGAAGCCCAACGGGTGGTACGGCATGGGCGCGTCGAGGATGGTGCGGCTGGCCCACGCGTCGGTGGCGAACACGAGGTGGCGCAGCGTCTCCACGAACGAATACTCGTCGTCGACCCGCTCCTGCAGGCTCGCCTCGGGCAACCGGCGCGCCCGCTCGACGGTGGCCGACCAGGCCCGCTCGATCGCGTCCCAGGCGGCGCGGTAGTCGCCGGGCGTGCGGGCCTCCCGCACCAGGGCGCGCTCGGGATGCCGCCGGTCGAGCTCGGCCTCGACGAAGGCGGTGACGTCGACGTCGTTGACCGTCAGGTTGCCGATGAGCCCCGAGACGTTCACGTCCACGAGCCACGAGTCGGTGATCTTCATGCCCCGCATGTCGCAGTCGCGGAAGACCGCTCCACGGAAGTCCTCGCCGGTGAACCGTTCGTCTGCCATCGGTCCCAGTGTGGCTCAGTGCTGGCGGGCCCGGCTCCGGTGCCGCAGCCGGGCCCCCACCTCCGAGGCCACCAGGGAGGCGATGAACAGCACGATCACCAGCACGTCGTCGCGGGGGCTCTCGATCTCCCAGACGAAGTGCGGCTCGGTGATGGCG
>JBKPRV010000409.1:0-5273 GCA_046734715.1 Actinomycetota bacterium
CCAGTGAGGACCGTGGTCCGCTTGGCGAGGTTGACGGTGCCGTCCCGACGGTACGACGGTCTTCGATGACGAGATCCCGGCCGTAGCCAACCTTGATCCAGCGCTCCTCGGTGCCCTGCGCCAGGCCGCAACCGAGCCGCAGACGCCGGCGTCGCGTTCCGCGTCAATAGTGGCTGGCGTTCCCCGGAGTACCAGGAACAACTATTCTGCGAGGCAGTTAACTTTGCGCGGTCGAGGACTGGGACCATCCGTTATCGGCGAGCCCTGCGCCCATACGGCCTGGTCGGAACCGCTTGCCCGGCTCCGTCGTGAGCGTGGGTAGCAACTCCCAACGAGGAGGGGTTGCGTACGGCTCCGCGTTCACTTTGACACCATGGCTGGCTGACCTGGGACGACGGCGGATCTCTCGGTGATCGGGGGTGAGGTGCAGGCGAAGATCGGTGGCTGCTGTGAGGCCGAACCCCTGGGAAAGCTGCGGTCGGACGGGCGCGAGCGGGGCTGGTGCGGCTGGGGAGGCGGGTGGGTGGAAAGCTGGGGGTGATGCCTCGAGCGGTTGGCAGACCGGACGTGGCCACGCTGGTGACGGGCATACGTCGATGACAACCAGTCGATCCCAGCTCTGGCGGTCCAGTTCGGAGTTGCGCCCCAGACGGTGCACAACTGGCTGGTCGCCGCCGGTGTGCCCCGCCGCCCCCACGCGGTCGCGGCCCCGGCCCAGGGTGCCCAGACGAGTGCGTCGAGCTGTACCAGGCTGGCTGGTCGGCGCCTGACATCGCCTACCACCTGGGCTGTTCGTCGGCGACCGTGTACCGCCGCCTCGACGCGGCCGGCACGGCTCGACGACACGTGACACCACGCGTCTCACGGGTCGAGCTTGTCGCCGGTCTTGAGCGGGGACTGTCGGCCCCCGCCATCGCCGCCAGCCTCGACGTGAGCACATCCTGTGTCTGCCGAGCCCTGGCCCGTGAGGGCCCTGATGACCGCTTCGCAGAGGTCGAAGCACCGGCGTGCGCTTCGCCGAGCGGCGCGGGACAACCCCGCGACCTCTTGATGACAGCAGCGTCGGTCCCAAGGACCCACGGCGAACACGGAGGACTGATCGGCGCCACGACGAGAGGATCCTGCCGATCCACGGCTCGCACGTCATGTGACCTTGCGCAGGGTGACGTCCATGGAGGGGCGCCAGCTCACCCCATCGTCAGACCATTCGTGAAGCGTTGGCATCGTCTGGCCATCGTCGCTCAGAACACCGGTGGCGCGGGTGTGGCCGCCGTTCCACGTCCAGGTTCCATCTTCGAATGTCAGGTCCTGGTTGGTGATGTTGCCTTGGGAGTCGAAGAAGTGCGTGCGGAAGCTCGTGGTTTCAGGGTCGTAGCCGATGAGCTCGATCCCGCCGACGCCGCTCTCGCCGATGCGGCCGTAGGCGGTGTGGACGACGAAGAAACGCCCGGCCACCCACTCGTAGACGTCACTGGCATGGATGTCGAGCGCCGGTTCGCCCCCGCTGGGGATGGTCTGGCCGACAGTCATCCATCTGCCGATCAACGAGTTCAAGAGGTCGTGCTCAGGCGCACGCTGATGCACCATCTCATCGCCCAGGCGCGGCTCAGGCCCGGTTGTGTCTGCCATGCTCGTTCTCCCATCTGCAAGGTCGGTCGGCGGGTGGTCCAAAGAGGGACGCCGCAATCATGTCTGCCGCCCTCAGGATCGGCATCCGTATATTCACGGGACTCGCGGGTCACCCATCAACTGAGCCCGCGATGTAACCGATCAAGGGCAGGCGCTTCCACGCCGGCGGACCGGACGGCTCGCCGAACGCCAACTTACGAACATGCGTTCGCCTCGCGGATCAGCGTGGTCACGATGATCCTCAACATCGACGGAGTTCGAGGCGCAGAGTCGGGACGAACTGCTTGGCCGGCTAGGTCGAGCGCGCGCCGGGCCTAACGGTGGAAACGACCCCGCTGCCGAGATCAGGCGGTCCCCGACCCAGCGCGTTGACCTTGCAGCGCAATGGTCGGGTGGCGAGGCCCTCTCTTCACACGACCGCTACGACCGCCGGTCCATGGAGTCGGAAGGAAGCGATCATCACCAGGCACATGACGCTGCCCACCGAGCTGATGGGGATCTCCCAGCTCCGCATGGCGATGGCGTGGCAGCGCCAGGACCGGCCGGAGGACGTGGTCTCGCCGTTCCTGCGGGACCCGCCCGACTTCGGGATCGTGCCCGAGCTCGCTCCGATCGCCTCGGAGGCCATCTTCGACAAGCTCTCGATGTCTGCCTTCGAGGGCACGCCCCTCGGCTTCGCGTTGCACGACGCCCAGGTCACCGCGTTCGCGATCATCGGTGTAGCGATCGAGGTCGGGATCGAGCCCACCGTTCGGCACCGCGCCGACCACGGCCTCGTGCCGGTCGTCGTCACCGATGCCTGTGGTGCCGGCGACCATGCTGCGGCCGAGCGGTCCCTCGATGCCCTCGCCACCGCGGGCGCGCCATCCTCACCGACATCGCCACCATCACACCGCTCCTCGCCCGGCCCACGCTCAGCCACTACGTCGGCGCGTCGGTGGAGAACCCGGCGATCACGCCCTGAAGGCCGCGTCTGAACTCGCGATCTCCGGGGCGCTTGGCCAGCCGTGCGGCGAGGGCGCGCGTGGCTGGAAACGCGTCCTCCGGCAGCGACGCGTGGAGCCGATGACCGTGCACGCGCTGCTCCGCATCGCGCTTCCCCGGGACCCGCGCGGTCTCGAAGGCGACGAACCCGGTGGTGTACGCGAACAGCGCCAGATACGCGCTCACGGCGTCGGCATCATCAAGCTGGCCCTCCCGAAGCAGGGTGAGCATGTCCTCCCGAAGTCGGAGCGCGTTGGGCCCGTACATGGGGCGGGAAACCGTGAGCGCGATCAACCCGGATTGGGTGAGGAGGAGCCGGCGGTACGAGCCCATGAGCGATGCGAGCGCACGCCGCCAGTTGCTGCGCCGGCCGGAGCGCTCGACGTCGCCGAGGAGATCATCGAGCACGGCGTCGAGGATCGCGTCCTTGTCCGGGAAGTAGGTGTAGAGCGCGTTCGGCATCACGCCGAGGGCGTCGGCGAGCCGCCGCATCGTCAAGCTCTGGACGCCTTTGCGGGCGGCGATTCGTCGCGCTTCCGCCACCACCTGGTGCGAGGTCAGGCGAGGCGGCCTTCCGATCCTGGAGGGCGCTGCTTGATCGGTCATGGCATCGATCATCGGCTTTCTGTACACTGTACAAGAACGGCCGCGCCAGTCCCAAGGAGAAGGCCCCATGGGGAACCGAACGGCGCATCTCGGTGTCTACGACACTCTCACGGAGTCCGAGGTCGGACATCTCCTCGTGGAGCTGCACACCGGTCGCTACACCGGCACAGGCTTCGACGTGGTCGCCGTCGCGGAAACGAAGGAGCCGATCACCACGATGGGTGGTGTGCGCATCCTGCCGGACATCCTGCTCGATGATCTCGATCCCACCAGCAGCGACCTACTCATACTGCCGGGCGCCGCGATGTGGGACGCGGGCCGGGGAGGGGCATTCGCGGCGGCTGCTGCCCGCTTCCTCGCCGCAGGCGTGCCCGTGGCCGCGATCTGCGGGGCTACGGCGGGCTTGGCGCGCGCGGGCCTGCTCGACGCGCGTGACCACACCAGTTCGGCCCGTGAGTATCTGGCCGCGACCGGATACGCAGGCGGCGACCACTACCTCGACGAGCGCGTCGTCGACGACGGCAACCTCATCACCGCCGGTCCCCAATCCCCCGTGCAGTTCGCCCGCGCAACAATGGCACACCTCGGCTTGGGGTCAGGCCGCACGCTCGAGGCCTACGAGGCGCTCTTCGATCGCGGCGACCTGGCAGCTTTTCCGGTGCTGATGGAAGGGCCCGCCTCGGGGTGAAGTCGCAAGCCCCGCACGTGAACCGTGATCGGCGCCCGTTCCCCTCAGTAGGCGCGTGAGGCAATTCCGGGGTAGTCGAGCAGCAGGCCTGCCTCGTCATAGACGAGACGGCTCTCGAAGTCGAACACCGGCGCGCGGTAGTCGTAGCGCTGAAGCCCGTCGTCGCTCGGCAACCGTCGGTACGTCTGCTCGAGCCGCTCGACGGTGAGGTCGATCACCCGCACGTAGACCGCAGGTGCTTCAGCCGCCTCGCCGACGCCCAGCGCCATCCGGCGCACCGGGATCATGTTCGTCCATGCGGACGACTCCAGGTCGACGTCCACGCAGCCGTCGAGATCCGGCCTCAGGTGTCCGTTCACGCGCCAACGACCCGCGCCATCGATCTCGACGATGACAGTCCGTTCACCGGTCGCAGACAGGCTCCACACCTGCGCATGTCGCGTGTGCCACGCCTCGTCGAGTGTGATGACGTACGGCACCGACCATGCCTGGCCGTCCTCGGTCGCGGCGGTCTGGCCGTGAGCCCGTACACCCGTCCGGCTGATGGTCACGGACACCACTTCGAATCCCTCACGGGCATCGCGATGCCGAAACGCCGCGATCAGCGGTGTCGGATCGGTGCGCATGACCGCGAGGATATGGACCGACGGCGACCTCGATCACGCGGCTGCGGTGACGGTGCCGGCCGTCCGTGTGCTTCGAAGGGCTTCGGACCACGAGATGAGCTCCTCCAACATCTCCGCCACCACCGCCTCATCAGCATCGCCGCGCACGGTCACGGTTTGCCTGGACGGATCGGTCGACTCATCGTGCTCGAAGTCGACGAAGGCGGAGAGAGCCACCTGCGTACGCACGCCGGCGACCTTCACCTCGGCCAGGATGGCGCGGAGGTGCTCGACGGTCCGGGTCCCGCCGTTGACCCCGTCGCTGACCAAGGCGGCCCCTGTCGTTCCACCGCTGCGTGGATGCTGCACGTGCAACGGCGGTGGTGACGAACACGGCTTGCCTATCAGCGAGCTGCTCAGGTTGGGCGTCCGTCATCACCTCAGCCTATCGAACGAATGTTCGCTAGACTCGCAGCGCCAAAACCACACGCTGATCACCCGGGCGGTCATCATCGGCCGGTGCGGACCACGGGACCCGGTGCGGACGGAAGGAACGCGCCGACCTCCTACGCAACCGCGGCAAGAACCTCGCCGCTGCTGGCCTCGCGACCCGGCTACGGGCCCTGGCGGCCCAGCACGGGTGGCGCTCGAGGAAGCCGACGCCACCGTCCGCCTCAAGGTCATCGACCTGCTCGACATCCACGTACACATCGTCCAATGGGAACCACGCGACACCTGTGCCGGGCGTCGAGGGCGTGATG